>JAYVOV010000139.1:0-8680 GCA_043757735.1 Burkholderiaceae bacterium | reverse complement strand
CCGCTCGAGAATGGCGTTGAAGGCTTTCACGTCACGCGCGCCGGCGAAATGCCAGGCAAGCCTCTCGCGGGTGGTGGTGACGTGCTGGTCAGCGTCCTCGGACCACGCGAATTGCTGAGCATCACCTCGTGGCCGTGCCTGACCGCCAGGCGGGCGACCGGTTTGCCTCAGATCTCGACCGGATCGATCTCGATCTGCCAGCGCACCGCGCCTTTGAGCGCACCGACACGCGGCAACCACCCATCGAGGAAGGTGTGCAGTGCCTTTCGCGACGCCGACTCGAGAAGCAGCTGCGCCCGCTCCTTGCCCGCCAGCCGGGCCATTGGCATCGGCACCGGATCGTACAGCGTCACCTCCTGGGAATCTGCCGGACGTTCCGCGCGAGCCCGGGTCAGGAAGTCGAGCGCGGCGTCGAGCTTGCCGGCCGCGGCCCGCAACAGCGCCTGAAAGACAAAGGGTGGCAGCGCCGAAGCGCGCCGCTCGGCCAGCTGCGCATTCGCGAAGGCGGCAAAATCATAGCGGGCCAGCGCATCGAACAGCGGGTGATGCGGGAACCGCGTCTGCACGATCACCTCGCTGGCCACCCCGGCGCGACCGGCGCGTCCAGCCACCTGCATCAGCACCGCGAAGAGACGCTCGGGCGCCCTGAAATCACCTGAATACAAGCCGCTGTCGGCATCGACCACCACCACGCAGCTGAGGTGGCGAAAGTCGTGGCCCTTGGCCAGCATCTGGGTGCCGACCAGCAGATCGACCTCGCCACGGTGCGCGGCGTCGAGCACCTCGCGGGCTGCACCCCGATGGCGTGCGACATCACGGTCCAGGCGCGCGATCCGGGCTTGCGGGAACAGCTCGCGCAGCCCGTCTTCCAGCCGCTGGGTGCCGCGGCCCAAGGGTGTCAGGTCGATGTTGCCGCAGGTCGGGCATGCCCGCGGCACGCTCGCCTGGGCGCCGCAGTGATGACACAGCAGGGAGTAACGCGCCCGGCCGCCTGCGCCGGCGCCGGCGCCGTGGCGATGCAGGACGCGGAACGCGCTGCAATGTTCGCAGGCGCTCAGCCAGCCGCAGGCCTCGCAATTGAGCACCGGTGCAAACCCGCGCCGGTTCATGAACACCAGCGCCTGTTCGCCCTTCGAGAAGGCCAGTTCGATCGCCTGGCGAGTCTCGGACGCCAGCCCGTGGGCCATCACCTTGCGTCGCGGATCGACTCTTTTGAGCACCGGCCAGGCGCCGCCGTGGACTCGGCCCGGCAGGGCCAGAAGCTGGTAGCGCCCACGCTGCGCTGCCAGCCAGCTCTCCAGTGACGGGGTGGCCGAGCCCAGCACTACCGGAATGGCGCGCCGCGCCGCCAGGGCGATCGCCATGTCGCGGGCGGAGTACCGGACCCCCTCCTGCTGCTTGTAGGAGCCGTCATGTTCCTCATCGACGACGATGGCTGCCAGGCGCGGCAGCGGCGTCAGCACCGCCAGCCGGGTTCCGACGATCAGCCGCGCCCGGCCTTCGACGGCCGCCAGCCAGTGGGCTGCGCGCTCGGCATCGGGCAGGTCGCTGTGCAGCACCGCGATTGTCTGGCCGGTGAACCGGGCGCGCAGCAGGCCGGTCAACTGGGGGGTCAGACCGATCTCGGGCACCATCAGGAGGGCCTGCGAATGATCGTCGCGGGCGAGCACTGCCGCCAGCCAATGCAGATAGACCTCGGTTTTGCCACTGCCGGTCACCCCGTGCAGCAGATGCACCCTGAAGCCGGTCTGGGCCAGGATCGCGGCCAGAGCGCTGCGCTGCGCCAGGTTCAGATCGGGCTGCGCCGGGTTCAGATCGGGCTGCGCCGGCTCAGGCGCTCCGGGCACGGCAGCCAGCGCCCGGCGGCGCAGTCGGGCGAACACCGAGCCGCGCGCCCGGGGGCCGGGCGGCGTGCGCAGCAGTTTGGGCAAAGCCGGCAAGGCCACCTCGCCCAGGGGTCGATGGTAATACTTGGCGACGAAGCCGAGGAATTCGAACCAGTCGGCGGGCAGCCGGGGCGCGTCCTCCAGAACCTGCAGAACGTCCTTGATACGGTCTCCCGGCAGATCGCTGGCCTGGGCCAGCGCAATCACAAGCCCAACGCGGCGGGTCTGTGCCCAGGGCACGATCACCCAGCCGCCGGCGGCCGCCAGCGGCACCTGCTCGGGGCTCAATCGGTAGTCGAATCGGTCATCGATCGGGATATCGAGCAGCACCTGAACGAACATTTCACGATCGGCGATCACGCCAAGTATCTCGAATTCACTTTAAGTTTGGACACTAAGCTGACGCGCGGCCAGAAGATTTTCAAATCGTTCACAGACCCTGTGGATAAAACTGTGGTTAACCTGGCCCGGCTGCCCGGAAATCCGCGCCAATCCTGGATGCGAGGTCCAATGCCTGAAAATTGCCCAAGAAATAAGCCTTTGTTTTCAACGACTTAAAAATACGCACCAGAAACAGCCGTCAGACTGACGGCACACTTGGCCGCCTCTCGTCAAGTGTGCATAAGTCCAAAACCACAGACCCTGCAAACCCGGCATCGGCGCGGCCTGGCAAGCCGCCAGCATGGTGGGTTCAGATCAAAGTGAAGGCTCGCTGACGCTGCGGCGCCGCATTTCGCGGCTGTGGGCGTGGACCGTTTCGACCAGCGCCAGAACGTTGTCCGGCGGGGTGAACTGAGAGATGCCGTGGCCCAGGTTGAAAATGTGCCCCTGACCCGCGGCCGGTGGCCCGTAGCGCTCAAGAACCTTGACTGCCTCGGCCCGCACCTGGTCGGGGCCGGCCATCAGCACCATCGGGTCCAGATTGCCCTGGAGGGCGCAGCGCGCGCCAATCCGGGCGCGTGCCTGACCGAGGTTGACCGTCCAGTCCAAGCCCACCGCGTCGCAACCCGTGCCGGCGATAGCCTCGAGCCAATGGCCGCCGCCCTTGGTGAAAACGATGCTCGGGACGCTGACCGTCTGGCCGTTTTCGACGCGCTCGCGCTGCAGGGCGCGCAGCACTTTCTGGGTATACGCCAGCGAAAAAGAGTGGAATGCGTCATCGGCCAGGACGCCACCCCATGAATCGAAGATCATCACTGCCTGGGCGCCCGCGTCGATCTGGGCGTTGAGATAGTCGGCCACTGCCCGCGCATTGACCTCGAGAATGCGGTGCAGCAAGTCGGGCCGGCTGTAGAGCATGGTCTTGATCTGACGGAAATCGTCGCTGCCGCCCCCTTCGACCATGTAGCAGGCCAGGGTGAAGGGACTGCCCGAAAACCCGATCAGCGGCACCCGCCCGCCCAGCGCCTGGCGAATGGTTCGCACAGCATCCATGACATAGCGCAGCGAATCATTGGGGTCCGGCACCGCCAGCTGGGCTACGGCCGCCTCGTCGCGGACCGGCCGCTCGAAGCGCGGGCCCTCGCCTTCGGCGAAGTACAGGCCCAGGCCCATCGCGTCGGGCACGGTCAGGATGTCTGAGAACAGAATGGCCGCATCCAGCGGATATCGAGCCAGCGGCTGCAGTGTCACTTCGCAGGCCAATTCGGGATTCTGGGCCAGCGCCAGGAAACTGCCGGCGCGCTCCCGGGTGGCTTTGTATTCGGGCAGATACCGACCCGCCTGGCGCATCAGCCAGATCGGCGTGTGCGGGGTCGGTTCACGGCGCAATGCGCGCAGGAAAGTGTCGTTGGGCGGAGCGGCGGTCATGGGCTGGTCTCTTTTCACGTCGGGCGCACTGGTCTTTGGCGGCCAGGGTCAGGGCCCAGACGCCGGGGCGCCTGCCGTAGAACCCTGGGCCGCAGCCAGCAAAGTCGAGATTTTATCCGCGCCCAGGATGCGGACCCCATCGGCCGCCTGCCGCATGGCCTCGAGCGCGCAACGGGCGAGCTTTTCGCTGGGCATCATTTCGAGCGAGCGTGGCATCGCGAGCATCTGCAGGCTGGTGTACACCGCGGCCACCCGCTCGACCCAGCCGCGGGCCCGGCTGGGACTGGCCACAACCGGGCGCAACACGGTCAGGGAAGTCAGCGCAAGGTCGGCAAGGGCCAACTCGGTGTGGCCGGACAAGCCGGCGTGCAGGCCGCCTATCTGCTGCCAGACAGAAGTGGGTGCGACCAGAACCAGGCGCCTCGCGCCCACCGCGCAGGCATGACGCGCAACCGACAGAACCTGGTCTTTGCCGATCTTCACGAAGGGCGCGTCGCGGCCGTAGAAAGAACGGCCGGCACTGTCGTCGCCCTCGGAGACTGCGATGAAGACATCGCCGATCGGGGGCAGATCGGCCAGCGTGGCGAGTTCGAGCCCGCTCACGCCGAGCGCCATCGGCCCCTGGGCCAGCACGACCACCCGGTCGTAATCGCGGCTGCCCAGCACCCGATTGAGCATTGCCTCGCCGAACCGGCCCACCGCGCCAGCCACCAGCGCCACCCGCACGGGGGAGTTCATGCCCGCAGCCGAGGGCTCAGACGATCAGTTCGATGAGACTGGGCCCGGGGGTGGCCAGCGAACGAGCGAACTGATCGGCGAAGCTGGAGAGATCGTCGGCACGGCTGGCCGAGACACCCATGCCGCGGGCCAGGGCGGTCCAGTCCATGACCGGGTTGTCGAGTACGAGCATCTGATTGGCGCGCGGGCCGGGTTCACCCGCACCGACCGCGAGCAGTTCGCCGCGCAGGATCTGGTAGGCGCGATTGGCGAACACCACCACGGTGACGTTCGCGCCCTCGCGGGCCATCGTCCAAAGGGCCTGGGGCGTGTACATGCCGCTGCCATCACCCTCCAGTACGACAACTCGCCGATCGGGGGCGGCGACCGCCGCGCCCACCGCTACCGGCATTGCGTAGCCGATCGCACCGCCGCAGCCGGTCAGCCAGTCGTGCGGCAGGGCGCCGGCGGTAGCTCCGCCGAAGGCGCGTCCGATAGTGACCGATTCATCAACCACAATGGCCTGCTCGGGCAGCAGTGCGGCCAAAATGGCGGCAATGCCTTCAGAGGTGACCTTGCCGGTCGGCAGCGCGCCACGATCTGGGCGCTGCGCCTGAGCAATGCCGGCGGGTGCCACGCTGCTGGCGCCGAGCCGCTCGGCCAGCGCAGCCAGCGCGTCGTCGAGATCGCAGTCGGACTCCGCCAGCGTGATGAACTCGCAATTTGGCGGCGCCAGCATGCTCGGTTTGTTGGGGTAGGCAAAAAAGGCCACCGGCGGCGTGGTGCCGACCAGCACCACTTTGCGATAACGCGCCAGTGCGGCCTGCGCGGCCTCGACCACATAGGGGACACGCTGGGCGGCGACACGGCCAGCCCCGCGCTCGACCCGCGCGACCGCGAATTCAGACATCAGCACGCAGCCGGTGCGTGCCGCGATGCGACCCGCCCTGGCAAGCGCACCTTCGCGCAGGGCTCTGCCGCCCAGCATCAGCAAGGTGTCGGGCCCGGCAAGCGCGGCTGCGGCCGCGTTCACACGGGCATCATCAACCTTGCGGGCGCTCGGTACGACCGGTGCCGACGTGACGCGTGCCGCCGCGCCGGCCGCCGACAACTCGGTCCAGGCGGTATCGGCCGGCAGAACGAGCGTGGCGATCTGGCCAGGCGCGGTGCGCGCGGCAATGACGGCGGCGCGGCCATCTTTGTTGATGTCGTCGGCCGAACGGCTGGTGTGGACCCAGTGCGACATCGGCCGGGCCACGCCCTCAATGTCGCTGGTGAGCGGCGCATTCAGCGGCACGTGGTAGGTGGCGTGTTCGCCGACGATGTTGACCACGCCCGAGCGGGCCTTCTTGGCGTTGTGCAGATTGGCCAGGCCATTGCCCAGACCCGGCCCCAGATGGAGCAGGGTGGAGGCGGGTTTGTCGGCGATCCGCCAGTAGCCGTCGGCGGCCCCGGTCACGACACCTTCAAAAAGACCGAGCACGCAGCGCATGCCTGGGATGCGATCCAGCGCCGAGACGAAATGCATCTCGGAGGTGCCAGGATTGGTGAAACAGACATCCACATCGGATTCGAGCAGGGTGTGGACCAGGCTTTCGGCGCCGTTCATCGCATTTGTCTCCGGTCAAATGACAAAATCGCCCGATGGGGCGACATGTCTTGCGATGCTAACCGGTTTTGCCGGGCGGGCGCTGGCGGGGCCAGCACCGATGGGGCTGGCGGGGTTGAGTCGTTTGCACCAGCCCGCAGCTGCGCTGCTTCTACGCGCCCTTTTTGCCAGCCGCCCTGGCGACATTGGCGAGGCCCGCTTCAGCCTGCTCGGAGAGCTGCTTGGTAGCCTTGAAAACCTGGTCGTAGGCGGCACTGGCGGCCGTCAGGGTAGTGCGCAGCACTTGCACAGCGCCCTCTGATCCCGCCGGTGCGCTCTTGGCCAGCAGCTCGACCGCGCCGAGCAGCTGCTTGTTGCCATCGGCGATCTGCTTTTCGGCCATCGCGGCCAGTTCAGCGCCGGCTTTGCTGGAGAGCTCGTAGAACTCTTTCGCGTAGGCGCTCATCGCTTCGGTCGACGGCTTGGCCATTTCGGCCAGCAGCTTGGCGGCCTGCTGGGGATCCTTGGCAGACATCAGCGTCTTCAGTTGTTCGGTCGACTGGCTGAAGCTGTCGGTGGCGGCTTTGAGGTTCAGCTCGGCCAGTTTCTGGAAGCTCTCGAGCGTGCGGCCCATGACGGCGCTGGAGGCGGAAAGGGCTTCGGTTTGCAGTTTCATCAGATCTTCGGGGGACTTCATCATGATTCGATTCCTTGGGGCTTTGGATTCCGGTGGGGGAGATCACTGCGCCAAAAAAAACTTCAAATGGTGCAGTGCACAAATCGAATTTTCCACTTTGCGCCGCCGATGTCAAGTAGTGTTTGTGCGGCGCACCATTTTAAATGAACAGCGCGGAAGCGCGGTCTCGATCGCAGGCCAAGCTTGCGCCTGAAGCCGCCGCCACCGCCACCGCCACTACCGTCCTGTCCGGGCGGCTGATGCGCCGCAACCACATCAAAGCGACCAGAGCGAGGCCGCGGTGAGGCGCCGCGGCGGATTCGTGACAGGCGCCCTGAGAAGCAAACGCCAATCCGGGTGACAATACGCGCTCGAAAACGCAGAGGCGTCGATGCATCTACAGGATACCGTCGGGTCATCGGGTGGGCAGGGCGGGGGGCGGCCTGCCCCCACATCCACACCCTCGCCGCGTGGAAGCGGCAAGACCGAGTATTCGGCCTATATCGAGTTCCCGCGGGACGAATGGGCCAAGCTGCGCTCGAGTACGCCGCTCACGCTTTCGGAGGAAGACCTCACCGCGCTGCGCGGCGTGACCGAACAGGTGTCGATGCAAGACGTAGTCGATGTCTACCTGCCGCTGTCACGGCTGCTCAATCTGCATTTCAGGTCGGCGCGCAGCCTGGGCAGCGTCAAAGACGAGTTCCTCGGGCGCCTGGTGGGCAGCCGGCCGTACGTCATCGGCATCGCGGGCAGCGTTGCGGTCGGCAAGAGCACTTTTGCCCGGGTTCTGCAGGCTCTGCTGGGGCGCTGGCCAGACCATCCCCGAGTCGCGCTCGTCACCACCGACGGCTTCCTGCACCCCAACCGAGTGCTCCAGGAACGCGGGCTGATGCGCCGCAAGGGCTTTCCGGAGAGCTACGACCGGCGCCTGATGGTCGAGTTTCTGGCCGACACCAAGGCGGGCAAGCCGGAGGTCCGCGCGCCGGTCTATTCGCACCGCAGCTACGACATCCTGGCCGGTGAATGGCAAGCGGTGAGTGAGCCCGACATCCTTATTTTCGAGGGCCTCAATGTGCTGCAGACCGGCACGGTCGATCCTGGGCGAACCCGTACGCCCAGCGTCATCGTGTCCGACTTCTTCGACTTCTCCATCTACGTCGACGCCGACGAGTCGCACATAGAGCGCTGGTACGTCGATCGCTTTCTGCACCTGCAGCGGACCGTCTTCAGCAACCCCAACTCGTACTTCCATCACTACCGCGATCTCTCGCAGGCCGAAGCAACGAAGGTGGCGCGCGAGATCTGGAGCGACATCAATCTGGCCAACCTGCGCGAGAACATTCTGCCGACCCGGGAGCGCGCCAACGTGGTCCTGCGCAAGCGCGAGGACCACACGGTGGGCGAGATCTGGCTGCGCGAGATCTGACGGCGGCAAGGGCCGGGGGCGCTGCCGCGGCATATACTTATGCTGCGCCGCCGCAATCGTTGGTGGGGGCGCCGCCGGGTGGCAAAGTAATGCTCCTTTTGCCGCGCTCGCCTACTTTTTCGCCGCGCTCCCCTACTTCGAAGTCCCGCTATGTCCGCCTTTGCCACCGAGCGCGTGCTCGCCGTCCACCACTGGAACGACACCCTCTTCAGCTTCAAAGCAACCCGCGATCCCGCCCTGCGCTTCGAAAACGGCCACTTCGTAATGGTCGGTCTGCAGGTCGACGGCAAGCCGCTGATGCGCGCCTACAGCATCGCCAGCGCCAATCATGAAGAACACCTCGAGTTCCTGAGCATCAAGGTTCAGGACGGGCCGTTGACTTCGCGCCTGCAGCATCTGCAGCCGGGAGACGCCATCCTGGTCAGCCGCAAACCGACCGGCACACTGGTGGTCGACGACCTGCGCCCTGGGCGCAACCTGTACCTGCTGGGCACCGGCACCGGTCTGGCGCCATTCATGAGCATCATCAAGGACCCCGGCGTCTACGAGCGCTTCGAGCGGATTGTGCTGGTTCATGG
>JAYVOV010000138.1:0-8685 GCA_043757735.1 Burkholderiaceae bacterium | reverse complement strand
AATCGATCTCCTCTTCCGGGAAGTCCAGCGTCGCCTCGACCAGCATGCGCAGGTTCACCACCCGCTCGACCAGGGCGTGCACCGCCTGCGAGAAAACGCCGGCCAACGAGCGCGTGGCCGAGCGCGCCGCCTGTTCGGTGCTGGCATCGATCAGGTCGGCAACGGCTTCGGCCTGAGCCAGATCGAGCTTGTCGTTCAGAAACGCGCGCTGGGTGAATTCACCGGGCTCGGCCAGTCGCAGCCCCATTGCAGCACCCGCCTGCAGCGCCCGCGACAGCAGCATCTGCATCACCACCGGACCACCATGGCCCTGCAGTTCGAGCACGTCTTCGCCGGTGTACGAATGCGGGGCCGGAAAGTACAACGCCAAACCCCGGTCGATCTCGCTGCCGTCGGCTGCCAGGAAGGCCCCGTAGCGCGCATGACGCGGCTTGAGCACGGCGGCGGCAACTGGCCCCAGCAGCAGCGCAAACAGCCCGGCGATACCCGCGCCGGAAATCCGCACGACACCGATACCACCGCGCCCTGGTGCCGTGGCGATCGCCGCGATCGGTACTGAATCTGAGAAGATCTTCACGCTCGCACTCTATCGCCTCGAGACCAGAAAAAAGGCCGGCAAGAAGCCGGCTTTTTGTCGTTCAGAGCTGCCATCAGCAGCGTCTGGCCAGTGCTATTTTTTCTCCAGCTTGCCCATGATCCGATTCGTGATGTACCACTGCTGGGTGATCGAGTAGCAGTTGTTCACCAGCCAGTACAGCACCAGACCGGCCGGAAAGAAGAAGAACATCACCGAGAACACCAGCGGCATGATCATCATCACCTTGGCCTGAACCGGATCCGGCGGTGTCGGGTTGAGCTTGACCTGAATGAACATCGTGCCCGCCATGATGAGCGGCAAAATGTAGAACGGATCAGGCAGCGCGAGGTCGTGGATCCAGCCGATCCACGGTGCGTTGCGCATCTCGACCGACGCCAGCAGCACCCAGTAGAGCGCGATGAACACCGGGATCTGCACCACGATCGGCAGACAGCCGCCCAGCGGATTGATCTTCTCGACCTTGTACAGCTCCATCATTGCCTGGTTCAGCTTGACGCGATCGCTGCCATACCGCTCGCGCAGCTGCATCATGCGCGGTGTCACTGCCTTCATGCGCGCCATCGATTTATAGCTGGCCGCCTGCAGCGGGAAGAACAGCGTCTTGATGATGATGGTGAGCAGCACGATCGCCCAGCCCCAGTTGCCCACCAGCCGATGGCAGATCTCGAGCAGCCAGAAGATGGGCTTGGCCACTGGTGTGAGCCAGCCGTAGTCGACCGTCAGGTCCAGGCCCGGCGCGACGGTTTCCAGCATGCGCTGGTCCTGTGGGCCCAGCAGCAGGCGGGTCTGCACGGCCGCACTTGCTTTGGGCGCGATTTCGCCCAAACCCTGCAGCGCCCCGATCGCGTACAGGTTGTTGTCGATCCGATTGGCAAAATACTCGCGCGGCGCCTTGTCCGTTGGCAGCCAGGCCGACACGAAGTAGTGCTGAATCATGCCCAGCCAGCCGTCGCTGGCGGTTTTTACGAATTCGCCCTTCTTCTTTTCGATTTCGCTGAAATCGACCTTCTGGAATTTCTTTTCGTCGGTATAGACGACGGGTCCGATGAAGGTAGCTGCGCCGCCGGTAAACATGGCGAACGCCTTGTTGCCCTTGGCTGCCTCGTCGGCCGCGCTGGTGAACTCGCCGTTGCGGGTGAGCTGCATGTAGAGCGTCGGCTTGACCGAAGCTTCGCTCAAGTTGGTTACCTCGTCCTGCACGCCGACCACATAAGAACCGCGGTCCAACGTGTAAGTGCGCACTAGCTTCACACCACCGGATTCCGCCGTGAGCTTGAGCACTACCGACTTGGCGCCTTGTTCGAGGACCAGCGGCGCTTCGGTCGCGGTAAACACGCTGCGGTGCGTGGGGAAGCCGTCACCCGCTGGTCCACCAACCAGTCCGGACTGCGCCACGTAGACCCTGCCGGGCTCGTCATGCAGCAGCACCACCGGCCCGCTGGTACGACCAACGCTCTCGATGCCGGCTCGATGTTTGAGCAGTTCGGCGCGGCGGATCTGGCCGCCCACGGGATCGATTTCGAGCGCCAGGGTGTCGCTGCGCAGTTTGATCAACGCCGCAGCCGGCGACGCCGGCACTGCAGCGCCACCCGTTGCTGCTGCGGCATTGGCGCCAGCCGGAACGGCTGCCGCACCCGGCACCGACGACGGCGCCACCGGCACACTGGCATCCGATTTGGCCGCGCCAATGGCCGGCGCAGCCTTGTCAGCGCCCTTGCTGTCGGTCTGGCCCATCATGCCGACCAGCAGCGAGGGCTTGCCGTTGTGCCGCTGCCAGCTGTCCCAGAGGAACAACAGTGACATCGAAAACACGATCCAGAGAATGGTGCGCTGCATTTGCATAGAAATCATTCCATCTTGGCGGCTTGCGAAGACCGGCCCCGTAACGCCCTGGGCCACTGTCTACCCCCTGCCGGCAGCACCACGCCGCTGACAGGAGGCACCGGATCGACTCCGCCGGGATTCCAGGGGTGACAGCAGCACACGCGGCGCGTGGCCAGCCAGGCCCCCGTGAAAGGACCGTGCGTTCCGATCGCCTCGAGGGCGTACTCGGAACAGCTCGGATAAAAGCGACAGGACGGCGGCAGCAGCGGGCTGATCGCATAGCGATAAACCCGAATCGGCACCGCCAGCACCATCGCCAGCAACCCCAGAAGACGGCGTCCCTGGGTTGTGAATGATCGGGCCACTGCGTTCATGGCATTGCCCGCGCCGCGGCACGCCTGATCAGCAGGTCGAGCTCGGTCCGCCACGCCCGCTTCAGAGCAACCCGCGGCATCTGCAGCCACTCGGCACGCCGTCGCCGCAATTTGATCATAGCCACCGCCGGCTTGATCGCCGGCGACCAGTCGGCTAAACGCCAGGCCTCGCGAGCCACGCGCTTGAGCGCGTTGCGATCGACCGCATCGGGCAGCAGCCGCTTGGGCACCGACAGCCCCAGACGTGTGCGATCGGCGCAACTGCTCATCGCCACACCGAAATGCTCGGTGGACGACTCGGCGCGCTGTTTGGCCAGCGCTGCCAGCGCCGCATCGACTCGCTGTCGACCCATGATGTTGTCAGCCCCGAACCGTAACGAACGATCGGTGGTTGTGCCATCTGCCCGACACAGGCGTGTTCAGCCGACGGATCGGAAGCGGCAGCAATCCGCAATCAAACCTGAAGTTTCACAGCCGAACCATGACCGCCCGGCAACGACCGCACCGCGGCTACACACCTAGACGTTTGCGGCCTTTGGCACGGCGGTTGCGGATGACTGTACGACCACCACGAGTCTTCATACGCACGAGGAAACCATGCGTACGCTTGCGGCGCACTACTGAGGGTTGAAAGGTACGTTTCATGACATTTCTCTGAGAAAAGCCTTTAATTGCATCAGAACAACCGACAACCGTCAACCGGGGACCTGTGGAAAACGTCCGGAGTGCGCTAAAATAGTTGGCTTCGTCGGGTCGAATCATCAGATCCGTACCGCCCGCAACATCACCCAGGTCCACTCCACCAACGCTCATGCAGGAACGCTGGCTCGCCTGTGCATCTCAGCTCGAGGCAGAATTGCCCGCACAGCTGTACAAGACCTGGCTCAAACCCCTGGTTTTCATGGGGTATGACGAGTCCAGCCAGGTCTTGCGGATTGGTGCGCCCAATCAGTTCAAGCTGAACTGGGTTCGCAGCCAATACGGCAACCGCATCGCCGAACTCGCCGGCCAGATGGTCGGCGCCGACACCCGTGTCGAGTTCGAGCTCACCACGCCACCCTCCGAAGCCACCAACACCGCCGCACTGGTTATGCCGCCGCGCCCCGGCGCCGCTCTGGCCGCGCACGCTCAGACAGGTGGTCTGCAAAACGTGCCCGGCTTGACCACAAACCCGGCCGTTTCTGCGCCGGTGGCCGACCGCACCCGTTTGCGGGCAGACCTGGCCTTCGAGAACTTCGTCACCGGCAAAGCCAACCAGATGGCGCGCGCTGCTGCCCTGCAGGTGGTGGAGCGACCCGGCACCTACAACCCGCTGTTTCTCTACGGCGGCGTTGGCCTGGGCAAGACCCACCTCATGCATGCGGTGGGCAACGCGTACATGGAACGCAGCAGCAGCGCGCGGGTGCGCTACATTCATGCCCAGGAATACTTCGATGAAATGGTGCGCTCCATCCAGCGCAAGACCTCTGAAGACCTGAAGCAGTACTACCAGTCGCTCGATCTGCTGCTCATCGACGACATCCAGTTTCTGTCGGGCAAGCCGCGCACGCAGGAAGAATTTTTCTACACCTTCGATGCCCTGTACGCCGCGCGCAAGCAGATCATCATCACCTGCGACACCTATCCAAAAGAAATATCAGGTCTCGAAGAACGCCTCATCTCGCGCTTCGACTCCGGTCTCATCGTCGCCATCGAACCGCCCGAACTCGAAATGCGGGTTGCCATCCTTCTCAAGAAGGCCGAACTCCAGGGTGCGGCGCTGCCCGAAGACGTGGCTTTCTTCATCGCCAAGCACCTGCGCAGCAACGTGCGCGAACTCGAAGGCGCTTTGCTGCGTGTCGTCGCCTACGCCGGTTTCAGAGACAAGACCATCTCGCTCGACCTCGCCAAAGAAGCACTCGAAGACCTCCTCGCACTCAATCGGCGCCAGATCTCCACCGAGTTCATCCAGAAAACAGTGGCCGATTTTTTTAAGATCAAAGTGGCCGAGATGTACAGCAAGCGGCGCCACGCGCACATCGTGCTGCCGCGCCAGATCGCCATGTACCTGGCCAAGGAGCTCACCCACAAAAGCCTGCCTGAAATCGGCGAGGCTTTCGGTGGCCGCGATCACACCACCGTGCTGCACGCGATGCGCAAAATCACTGAACTTCGCCAGCACGACGCCGATCTGAATCACCAGATCCATGTGCTCGAACAGACCCTGCGCGGATGACCAAAATGGCCACATTGCCCTGTGCGCAAACCCTGTACATCGCTGGGGTGCGATGTGAACAACTCGACCTCTTTTTCCGGGTCGGCTCTTTGTCCTGGCTTACCCACAAAACCGGTTCGGGCTTGTGCACCGGTTTTCACGTCCCGCAAAGCCGCGCCGCTGCTGGCTTTGAGGCAGTTGTCCACACAAATCCGCGTTCCTCATGAACAACACCAAGAGGATATAAGACAAATGCAATTCATAAGAGCTACACGCGACGCGATCCTCAAACCGCTGACCACCGTGGCCGGCATTGTCGAACGTCGGCATACCTTGCCGATCCTCGCCAACGTGCTGATCACAAAAAAGGGCGAAGCGGTTTCGTTCCTGGCCACCGACGCCGAAATCCAGATCCAGACAACCGCGTCACTCAGCCCCGACGCGAACGAAGGCGCCACAACGCTGTCGGCTCGCAAACTCATCGACATCCTTCGCGCCCTGCCCGAAGGCCCCGAGGTGAGCATCTCGATCAACCAGCGCAAAGCCACCATCCAGGCCGGCAAGAGCCGCTTCGCGCTGCAGACACTGGGTGCGGAGGATTTCCCCACTGTGGCCGTCAACGAGAGCTTCTCGGCCTCGTTCTCACTGCCGCAAAAGCAGCTCAAGCACCTGTTCCACATGGTCTATTTTGCGATGGCTCAGCAAGACATCCGGTACTACCTGAACGGTCTGCTGCTGGTCACCGACCGTGACGTGGTCCGAGTCATCGCCACCGACGGCCATCGCCTGGCCTACTGCCACACCGAGGTCGAAGGCGCCAATCTGGCCCGCAATGAAGTCATCATCCCGCGCAAGACGGTGCTCGAGCTGCAGCGCCTGCTCGACGACACCGACGAGCCGGTGCACATCGACGTGGCCGCCAACCAGGTGCGCCTGCGTTTCGGCGATGTCGAAATGCTGAGCAAGCTGGTCGAAGGCAAGTTCCCCGATTACCAGCGCGTCATACCCACCGGCAACCGCAAGCGCGCGCTCATTCAGCGCGACGTCCTGGCGGAGTCGCTGGGCCGCGCCTCGATCCTCACCTCAGACAAGTTCCGCGGCGTGCGTCTGGCGGTGTCCGACGGTGCCATGCGCATCCAGACCAGCAATGCCGAGCAGGAAGAAGCACTCGAAGAAATCGAGGTCGACTACAGCGGCGACACTCTCGAGGTTGGCTTCAACGTTGGCTACCTGCAAGATGTCCTGGGCAACCTCAAAACCGAGCAGGTGGCCATCGATTTCGGCGAACCGAACAGCAGTGCTCTGCTCACCGTTCCGGGTGATGAAACCTTCAAGTACGTGGTCATGCCGATGCGCATCTAGGCGCCTGTCGGCGTTGCACCGGCCTGGGACTCACCCTTTTGGCCGGTGCGCGGCCGGTTGCGCACCGGCCGCCGCCCGCGGCTTGCGCCCTGCTCGCCAGCAGGGTCCAAAAGTTCAATGTTTTCAATCGATTAGTGCTACAATCGTCGGTTACTTTGCGCAACCCTCGCCTGCAGGATCGCCCCCGGAATGACCGAAGCAGAAAAGAGCTACGACTCCACTTCAATCCAGATTCTCGAAGGCCTGGAGGCGGTTCGCAAGCGGCCCGGCATGTACATCGGCGACACCTCGGACGGCACCGGCCTGCATCACCTGGTGTTCGAGGTGGTGGACAACGCCATCGACGAATCGCTGGCGGGTCACTGCAATGAAATCGTCGTCACCATCCACACCGACAACTCCATTTCGGTGACTGACAACGGGCGGGGCATCCCCACCGGCATCAAGTGGGACGACAAGAACGATCCCAAACGCAGCGCTGCAGAAATTGTCATGACCGAGCTTCACGCCGGCGGCAAGTTCGACCAGAACAGCTACAAGGTCTCGGGCGGCCTGCATGGCGTGGGCGTGTCGTGCGTGAACGGCTTGTCCAAGTGGCTGCGCCTGGTGGTCAAGCGCGACGGTAAGGCGCACTACATGGAGTTTCATCGCGGGGTTCCCCAGAACCCCGAGGTGATCCAGGTGCCGCTGCCCGACCGCGTCGCGGCACACGGCATGGCGCCGGGCACCCCAGTCATGATCTCGCCCATCAAAGTCACCGGCGCCACAGAAAAGCGCGGCACCGAAGTGCACTTCATGGCCGATGAACTGATCTTCAACAACATCGAGTTTCACTACGAAATTCTCGCCAAGCGGCTGCGCGAACTTTCGTTCCTCAACAACGGCGTGAAAATCAAGCTGATCGACCAGCGTCAGGGCAAAGAAGAAGACTTTGCTTTTGCGGGTGGGGTGCGCGGCTTCGTCGAGTACATCAACCAGAACAAAACCGCGCTGCACCCCACGGTGTTTCATGCCTCGGGCAGCAAAGACACCGACGCCGGCTTGAGCATTGGCGTCGAAGTGGCCATGCAATGGAACGACAGCTACAGCGAGCAGGTGCTGTGCTTCACCAACAACATTCCGCAGCGCGACGGTGGCACCCATCTCACCGGCCTGCGCGCCGCAATGACCCGGGTCATCAACAAGTACATCGAAGAAATTGATCTCGCCAAAAAAGCCAAGGTCGAGACCACCGGTGACGACATGCGCGAGGGTCTCACCTGCGTGCTGAGCGTGAAGGTGCCCGAGCCCAAGTTCAGTTCGCAGACCAAAGACAAGCTCGTGTCGTCCGAGGTCCGTGCGCCGGTCGAAGAACTGGTGGCCAAGGCGCTCGAAGAGTTTCTGCAGGAAAGGCCCATCGACGCCAAGATCATCTGCAGCAAGATCGTCGATGCGGCGCGGGCCCGTGATGCCGCCCGCAAGGCGCGCGACATGACTCGCCGCAAGGGCCTGCTCGATGGTGTCGGCCTGCCCGGCAAGCTGGCCGACTGTCAGGAAAAAGACCCGGCACTGTGCGAGATCTTCATTGTCGAGGGCGACTCCGCCGGCGGCTCGGCCAAGCAGGGGCGTGATCGCAAGTTTCAGGCAATTCTGCCTTTGCGCGGCAAGGTGCTCAATGTGGAGCGCGCGCGCTTCGACAAGCTCATCTCGTCAGAGCAGATCGCCACGCTCATCACCGCGCTGGGCACCAGCATCGGTCCGGCCGACTACGACGTCGCCAAGCTGCGATACCACCGCATCATCATCATGACCGACGCCGATGTCGACGGCAGCCACATCCGCACGCTGCTGCTCACGTTTTTCTATCGTCAAATGCCAGACCTGGTCGAGCGTGGCCACATCTACATCGCGCAGCCGCCCCTGTACAAGGTCAAGCACGGCAAGGACGAGCGCTACCTCAAAGACGACCACGAACTCAACCAGTACACGCTCAGGCATGCCCTGGACAGCGCCGAACTGCTGCCAGCGCGAGATGCCGCGCCGATCAGTGGTGACGCCCTGGGCGAGCTGGCCCGGCGTTACCTGGTGGCCGAGGCCGTGATTGCCAGGTTGTCGCGCAGCATCGATACCGATGCCCTGCGTTGCATCCTGGAGGGCACGCAGCTCGATCTCTCGTCGCAGGCCGTCGCAGATGCCAGCGCGCGCGAACTGGTCGTCGCAATGCGGACGCATGTGGCCACCGGCCAGTTGCCAGAGAGCGTGCAAGTGCGCAGCCACTTCGATGAAAAGCACGAGAAGTGGATGCTGGTGATCGAGCGCAAGGTGCATGGCAATATCAAGCAGAGCCAGCTCGA
>JAYVOV010000137.1:0-8705 GCA_043757735.1 Burkholderiaceae bacterium | reverse complement strand
ACACAGGCCGAACTTGTGAATCCCTGACATGGCCTAATATCAGCTGCTCGCCCACCCCTGCCTGGAGTCACCATGCTCAGCCGATGGATCCTTCGCCTGTCGTTCCTGTTCGCTGCCGTTTCAAGCTTGTCGGCGTGCGGCTACAACGACGTCCAGGGCGCCGATGAAGCCACGAAGTCCGGATGGTCCGAAGTGCTCAACCAGTACCAGCGGCGAGCCGACCTCATTCCCAACCTGGTCAACACCGTCAAGGGCTACGCCGATCAGGAGAAAGATGTGCTGGTCCGCGTCACCGAGGCCCGCTCGCGGGTAGGCCAGATTCAGGTCAATCCGTCTGATCCCGAATCGCTCAAGAAGTTCGAGCAGGCGCAAAGCGAAGTCGGCAGTTCCCTGTCGCGCCTGCTGGTCGTGTCGGAGAACTACCCGCAGCTCAAGTCAGACGCCAATTTCCGCGACCTGCAGGCGCAGCTCGAAGGCACCGAGAACCGCATTACCGTGGCGCGCAAACGTTATATCGACACCATTCAGCGCTACAACGTGCTGGTGCGCCAGTTCCCGGTGAACCTCACCGCGATGGTGTTCGGCTTTGCGGTCAAGCCCCAATTCGCGGTCGAAAACGAGAAGTCGATCTCGACGGCACCAAAGGTTGACTTCGGCAACAAAGCACCGACCAAATAAGCACGCCATGGCCCGGACATCGTTGCGCGCCTTGCTCTGGGCGCTGCTGCTTGTCCTGCAGTTCGGGTTGGCCGCAGCCTGGGCGCAGGATCTGCCGGTCGTACCGAAGCTGACCGCCAGGGTTACCGACACCACCGGTTCGCTTTCGGCGGAGCAGCGCGGGCTGATCGAGGCGCAATTGGCCGCGATCGAAACCCGCAAGGGCTCGCAAGTGGCCGTGCTGATCGTGCCGAGCACCGCCCCGGAGGCGATCGAAGAGTTCAGCCTGCGGGTGGCAGAAGCCTGGAAGCTCGGCCGCGCCAAAGCCGGCGGCCAGCAGGTCGATGACGGCGTGCTGCTGCTGGTGGCCAAGAACGACCGGAAACTGCGCATCGAAGTGGGCCGCGGCCTGGAGGGCGCCATTCCCGACGCGCTGGCCAAGCGGATTATTGCCGAGACCATCGCGCCGCGATTCCGGCAGGGCGATATCGCGGGCGGAGTCACTGCCGGCGTGACCGAAATCGGCCGCCTGATCGATGGTGAAACATTGCCGGCACCCTGGCAGGGCGCGCACGGTCAGGAGTCTGACAGCACCGGCTGGGTGGTCGCGATGGTGGTGGCCCTGGTCGTCGGGCTGATCGGCGCGGCGATCGTCGGGCGCTTATTCGCGTCGATCGGGGTCGGCGCCGGCGCCGGCCTGTGGAGCGTGGCGCAGGGGCTTCCCCTGATCATGGGGGCGGGCATCGGGATCGGCGCCTTTCTTGCGATCCTGTTCATCGCCTCGATGGGCGGCGGTGGCAGCAAGGGCCCTGGCAGCGGCATTGGCCGCGCAGCGCGGAGCAGCAGCGGCCCCATCTGGACCTCCGGCGGCAGCGGCTGGAGCGGTGGCGGTGGCAGTTCGTCGGGTGGTGGGTTTTCCGGCGGCGGCGGCGACTTCGGCGGCGGCGGCGCATCGGGAGACTGGTAGTCATGCCACATCGGCAGAATCGTCTGACGCGTCTTTGGCGTCATCTGGTTACCGATCACGCGCAATTGAAGCGGCGTGTCGGCGAGGCCACGCTCGACGCGATCGAAGCGGTGGTGAAAGAGGGCGAAGCGCGTCATTCGGCTGAAGTTCGCCTGGCTTTCGAGCCGTCGCTGTCGCTGGCCGCGGTCTGGCGCCGCATGGCGCCGCGCCAGCGTGCGCTCGAGGTGTTCGGCGCCTTGCGGGTCTGGGATACCGAAGCCAACAACGGCGTGCTCGTGTATGTGCTGCTGGCCGACAAGGCGGTCGAGATCATCGCCGACCGGGGCGCCGCGCGAGCGATCCCCCAGGAGGTCTGGGACGAGATCGCGCGCTCGCTGACCCGTGACTTCACCAGAGGCGCTTACCGCGACGGCAGCGTGGCGGCGATCGGCCGCCTCAACCAGCTGCTGACGCAGGCCTTCCCCGCCGACGGCCAGAACAACCCCGACGAATTGCCCGACCGGCCAGCATTGATCTGAATAGTAGTTTCAGTCGCGCTCGATTCGCGGCTGACCGGCCGTGACAGCAAACCGCGCGAGGGTCGATACCGTCGTTTCACGCGACCTTGCGTCGTCGATCACCCGCAGGCTCGCAGTGAGCCTTTGCGGCGTAAATTCTGCGATGCCGTAGCCGCGATGGCGGGCCTCGGCAAACACAAAGTGCGGGTTTTCGGCCAGCCACTCGGCGTGCCTGCCGTTGGCCGCCGGGCGCGACGTGATGCTGGTGCCGCAGAACTCGACCCCCAGCGACGCGCTGCGGGGATCGTTGTAGTCAGCCTTGACATGGCCGACCCAGTTCTCGTGCAAGTCGCCGCCCAGCAGCACCGGGTTGGGCACTGCATGTCGACGCAGACTGCCGGTGAAGCGCCGGCGCGCCGCCGGGTAGCCGTCCCAGCCGTCGTTCCAGAACGATTCCCCCGGGCCCGACCTGAAATCCCGGCGACCGAACAGTGTCTGCTGTCCGACGATGTTCCAGCCCGGGCTGGCTGTCGAGAGCGCATCGTCGAGCCATGTTTCCTGGCGGGCGCCCAGCAGTGTGCGCTGCGGATCTTCCCAGATCGGGCAGACGGCCGGGTCGACGACACTGGAGCCTGGCCGCCCGCCCTGCGTGCAGGCCAGCGGGTCGCGGTACTGTCGGCCGTCGAGCAGGTAGAAAGTGGCGAGTCTGCCGTAGCGCTGGTGGCTATGAATCCGCCAATCGGCGCCGCCCGGCCGGGCGCCTGACGCCCGGGCCAGCACCGAACTGCGCAGCGGCATGTGCTCGTAGAAGGCCTGGTAGGCGGCTGCGCGTCTGGCCGCGAAATCGGGCACTGGTGGACCGTTCTCGCCGGCGTGCACCCCGGCGTAGTCGTTCTGGACTTCATGGTCGTCCCATACGACCAGCCACGGGCACGCCGCGTGCATGGCCTGCAGGTCGGGATCGGATTTGTGCAACGCGTAGCGTTGGCGGTACCCCGCCAGCGTGGTCACCCAGCCGCCATCAGGCAGCCGTACCGGATTGCCCGCGGCCGGGTATTCGTAGATGTAGTCACCCAGAAAGAGCACCACATCAACCTGCTCCTCGCACATGTGGCGATACGCGCTGAAATAACCGTGCTCCCAGCGCTGGCAGGAGGCATACGCGAGTCGCAGGCGCATCACCTGGGCATCGGGCGCCGGAAAGGTGCGAGTGCGCCCGATCGGGCTGACTGCTTCGCCCGCCATGAACCGATACCAGTACCAGTGGTCCGGCTCCAGATTGGGCACTTCGACATGCACCGAGTGGGCCAACTCGACCTGAGCCATCGTCTGACCGCTTTGCACCAGTCGGGTGAAGCCTTCGTCGTGAGCCAGCTCCCAGCGCACGCAGACAGGCTCGTTGCCCAGTTTCGAGCCAAACAGGCCAGGCAGCGCCAGCCGTGTCCAGAGTACGATCGAGTCGTGGGTCGGCGATCCGCTGGCGACGCCCAGCGTGAAGGGGTTCTGATCGAAGCGCGGATGGGTGCGGGCGCTGCGCGGCAGCCACAGGGTGGCGGCGCTGGCGCTGGTCAGGCGAATCAGATCGCGGCGCGACACTATGCTCATGGACGAGTCGAAATCGTTGATTGGGTCGAGGATGATCAGCCAAAGCGTAGCCGAGACTGATCCCTCGTGCGTTGTCTTTGATAATGGAGTGCTCGAGGTACCGGGCAGCGGCGATGGCGCAGGGAAAACAGTGGCAGGTGAGCAGGGGACCCGCTGATTCGATGTCCGGCTTTGCGCCGGCTGCGAGGCACCGGCTGCGAGGCTGGCTGGGCGTGCTGGCGGTACTGTTCACCCTGGTGCTGCATGGCGCTGCGTTGACTCTGCTGGTGCGTGGGTTCGACACCAGCCCGAAGTTAGAACTGACTCGTCGCGCCCCACTGAAAGTGCAGATTCTGCTGGCCGAGAGCACCAATGCGCCTGGCGGGGTGGCGGTCGCGGTACCGATCACGGCGACCCCGCGGCCGGTCGCCAGCCGCACTGCGCCAAAACCGCGGCCGGCCGCGCCAGCACGGCCGCCGCCAGCGCCGGGGGAACTGCAGGCGATCGAAACCAGCCCATCCGTTGTCGAGGGGTCTGCGGTGCCAGCGTCGGCACTCGCGGAAGCCGCTGAAGCCGGCGATCCAACGCCAGACGCGCCCGCCACAGCCGTCCGTCTCGACGAGCTCAAGGCTGCCGGCGAATCTTCCGATCAAGCGGCTGCTGCCGTCCCCGATCCTGCCGCAACGGCTGCCGCAACGGCCGCCGCAACGGCTGCACCGGCGCCTTTGTACGGTGTCGCCCTCGGTGCTCCGCTCCCCGGCCGATCTCGGTTCCAGGTTTTTTACGGCGAGTACACCGACAACCATCTGGTCGCGCAAATGGACTACCTGATCGAGACCGACGGTGATCGTTACCGGCTGCGAACCGAAGGGCGCGCGCAAGGCTTGACGGCCTTGTTCTATTCCGGTGTTCTGAGTCAGACCAGCGCCGGTCGGCTGGGCCCGAATGGGCTCATGCCAGAACGCTTCGCAGAGCAGCGCGGCAAGCGGCCGCAACGCGAGTCGACGCTGGACCACGGAGCGGCAATCGTGAGCTTTTCAGGGGGTCAGCGGGTCCCTCTTCTGCCGGGCACCCAGGATCGTCTTTCCATGCTGGTGCAATTGGGCCTGATCGGACGAGCCCAGCCGCATCGGCTGGCGGCAGGCCAGGTGATCACGATTCCTGAACTCGGCTCACGCGCAATCGAGACCGCTGTTTTCAGCAGCCAGGGCGATGAAGTGCTCGAAACGCAGGCCGGCGTGTTGCGCACCGTTCATCTGGCGCGGCAGGATGGCGACCCGAGTCGCGACCCGAAAGTGGACGTCTGGCTCGGGTACGATCACCGGCTGATGCCGGTGCGCATCCGGCTGACCGACGTCGGCGGACGGGTGCTTGATCAGATTCTTGCGCCCTGAACCGAGCAATCACCGACCAGGAAAGCGGGATCCGCCATGAGCACCCGAGTTCCCAGCCCTTCGAAGTCGTCACCCGATACCCTCTTCCAGCCGCCCTTGAAACTGCGGGTGGTGCCGGTCACGCCGTTCGCGCAGAACTGTTCGGTACTGGTCGGCACTCGCACGGGAATGGCCGCTGCCTTCGATCCCGGTGGCGATCTCGACGCCATCGACGGGGCCCTGGGCAAGCTCGGCGCAAGCCCCGAGAAGATCTTCCTCACGCACGGGCCCATCGATCCCTGCGGTCAGGCGGCCGCGTATGCGCACCGGATAGAGGCCATCACTCGCAAGCTCTGGCCCCTGGCCAACGATGGGTCACTCGTGCCCGGCCACGGGCCGATGAGCAGTTTCGGCGCGGAGCGCCGGGATAACGGCTTTGTCGCCAATTCCGTGCTGAATCGCTGACGCGTTTGAGCACCGACGCGTTCAGCCGCCTTTGACGCGCGTGTCCTTGAGCGAAACACTGCGATTGAACACCAGTCGTCCCGGCTGGCTGTCACGGCGATCGGGCACGAAGTAGCCATGGCGCTCGAATTGCAGCGCGGCGCCGGCGTCAATGGCGTTGACTGTGGGCTCGACCCAGGCCTCGATCACGCGCTTTGAGTCCGGATTGAGACTGGCCAGGTAGTCGCGCGCACCGGCATCGGGCTGCGCCTCAGTGAACAGGCGCTCGTACAGGCGCACCTCCGCGCGCAGCGCGTGTGCGGCCGAGATCCAGTGCAGGTTGCCCTTGACCTTGTAGGTGTCGGCGCCCGGTGTGCCGGACCGTGAATCGGGCATGAGTTCGGCGAGCACGGTGGTGACGCGGCCGTGCTCGTCTTGCTCATAGCCGGTGCACTTGATCACGTGCGCGTAGCGCAGCCTGACCATGTTGCCGGGGAAAAGGCGAAAGAAGCCTTTCGGCGGATCGATGGCGAAGTCCTCGCGTTCGATCCACAGTTCGCGGGTGAATAAAAACGCGCGCTTGCCGAGTTCCGGCCGCTGCGGGTGAAAGGGCGCTTGGCAGGGTTCGCTCGTGTCTTGCGGACAATTGGTGATGATCAGTTTGAGCGGATCGAGCACCGCGACAGAACGCGAAGCGCGTGCTTCGAGATCGTCGCGCAAGGCCTGCTCGAGCACCGCGACATCGATCCAGGTGTCAGCACGCGAGACGCCAATCCGATCGCAGAACAATTGAATCGACTGCGGCGTGTAGCCCCGCCGGCGCAGACCTGCGATGGTCGGCATCCGCGGGTCGTCCCAGCCATCGACACGGGCGTTGGCGACCAGTTCCTGCAGCTTGCGCTTGCTGGTGATCGTATAGGTGAGATTGAGCCGGGCGAATTCGATCTGCTGGGGCAGGGGACGCTGGAAAAATCCGCCTTCGGCCAAACGCTCGAGCAGCCAGTCGTAGAGCGGCCGGTGATCCTCGAACTCGAGCGTGCAGATGGAGTGCGTGATGTTCTCGAGCGCGTCTGAAATGGGATGAGCGAAGTCGTACATCGGATAGATGCACCAGCGATTGCCGGTGCGATGATGTTCGGCGAACCGGATCCGGTAGATGGCCGGGTCGCGCAGATTCATGTTGGGTGCAGCCATGTCGATGCGTGCACGCAGGATGTGACTGCCTTCCGGGTGAGCGCCATCGCGCATCTCGCGCAGCAGCGCCAGGCTCTCGTCGGCCGGGCGGTTGCGCCAGGGTGAAGCGCGGCCAGGCTCGGTCAGCGTGCCGCGACCCTGGCGCATCTGGTCGGCGCTTTGCGAGTCCACGTAGGCGTGGCCGCTGCTCACCAGGTGCTCGGCCATCTCGTAGAGGCGATCGAAGTAATCGCTGGCGTAGTAGAGGTTTTCTTCGACTGAACTGTCTGACTCATGGTGCCAGTCGAAGCCCAGCCAGTGCACTGCATCGAGAATCGAATCGACGTATTCCTGGTCTTCCTTGACCGGGTTAGTGTCGTCGAAGCGCATGTGGCAATAGCCGGCGTAGTCGCGCGCCAGGCCGAAATTCAGGCAGATCGATTTGGCATGGCCGACGTGCAGATAGCCGTTGGGTTCGGGCGGAAACCGCGTGCGGATGCGGGCCGGGTCGAGCGCTCCGGTGCGGTGTTCGGCGGCCGAGCCCGGGCGGCCCTGCCAGTGGCGCTGCGAGTACTTGCCCGCAGCCAGATCGGCGTCGACATGGCTGCGGATAAAATTGCTGACCGACGCGGGAACCTTTTCGGACATGGTCAGACGCCGAGCAGCTCGACCTCGAACAGCAGTGTGGCGTTCGGGGGGATGACGCCGCCGGCGCCGCGTGCACCGTAGCCCATTTCCGGCGGAATGATCAGCTGACGGGTGCCGCCAATTTTCATGCCGGCCACGCCTTCGTCCCAGCCACGGATGACCTGGCTGGCACCGAGATCGAACGAAAACGGCTGCCCTCGATCCTTGCTCGAATCGAACTTGGCACCCGCGACGCCGTCCTGCCAGAGCCACCCGGTGTAGTGCACCTTGACATGCGCGCCGGCCATTGCCTCTGCGCCAGTGCCGGCGGTGGTGTCATCGAACTGCAGGCCGGAAGGCAAAGTCTGGAAAGCCATCATGAAACTCCTGATTGAGAATTGAAGGCGGCGCGCAGGGCCTCGACACGGGCCCGGTTCACGCCGAAGTCTTTGCGGCCCAGTCGCGACGCGGAGCGCACGTGAACGATACCGGCGGGGGTGTCGAGCAGCAGTTCGAAGTCATCGACGAAGCGCAAGGCCCGGGTTTCGCATTCGGCACGCAGATAGGTGTCGGATTCTTCGACGATCCGGGCGCCGGCAATATGGCGCACGATGTCGCGCAGCCGGGCGAATGCGGCCTTCGGGTCGCCGGTGATCCGAATGGGTGGGATACGGTGATACTCGGTGGCCGCCTGGCTGGACACCGCATTCAAGGACTGCGCACGAACCGGCGCGAGTTGCCCGTCGTGAGCACCCGGTGCGGCGCTGGGCGGCTGCCCGCGCAGCAGGCCCATCTGGCCGACCAGCAGCAGCAGGACCGGCACCGCCAGCAGGATCAGCAGAAATATTTTCATCCGGCGCCTCATGCGGTCAGGCCGCGACGGTTCCAGAGTGTCAGCGCCATGGCGCCAACACCGGCCAGGGTGATCCAGGCGGAGATGATCCAGCCCAGAAACGGCACCACACCCACCAGCAGCAGTACGGCCAGCGACACCGCCAGCCAGCCCGCGAGAACGGGTGACGAGCCGGCACCCGCGCCGCCCAGCAGGGCGCGCACGCGGATCGCGACCGACCAGATGCCCGTGAGGTAACCGGCCAGCAGCAGCACCGGATAGAGAGCCAGCACGCTGGCGCCAATCGGGATGCCGATGATGGTAAGAATTGCGATGCCGGCGGCGACCGGCAGGCAGACGACGAGAGCGAATCCCAGCCCCAGCGCGGCCAGCGCCTGCGATGACACCCGTTGTGCGGCAGACCGTGTGAAGGCAGGAAATACCGACAGCATCATCACCCCGAACGCGAACAGTCCGAGCGACCATAAAACGCTGCCGAGCAGGCCCCAGTTGATCAGGCGGTGCCCGCTTCGGGTCCGGGCGCCGGCGGC
>JAYVOV010000136.1:0-2373 GCA_043757735.1 Burkholderiaceae bacterium | reverse complement strand
AGCCAGTGCCTTCGCTGATGGCGCTGGCGGCCGAAGTGCCGGGTGCGCGGGACTGGTGCGGTTATGTGTCGACGCTGTCGAAGATTCTGGCGCCCGGGCTGCGGGTGGGATTCACGCTGCTGCCGCCCCGGGTCCGCGAACGGGTCGAGCACATCAAGCAGGCCATGGATCTGCACACCTCGACGCTCAGCCAGTCGCTGGCGGCCCGCTATCTCGAGACCGGACGTCTGGCGGGCTTCCTGGACCGCGCCCGGACCTTGTACGGTGAACGGTGCGCGGCCTTGTCGGCTGCGCTGCGCGAGGAGCTCGGCGAGCGGGTTCGCTTCAACCGGCCCGAAGGCGGGATGTTTTTGTGGGCCGAGCTCGAACCGGGGATCGACACCGCGCTGCTGTTGCCGAGGGCGCGCGATCTCGGCATGATCTTCGTGCCGGGCGCGGCGTTCTTCGCGGGCGACGGGCCGCGCAATGCGTTGCGTCTGAGCTATTCCAGCGCGCCGCCCGAGCAGCTGCACGAAGCGGTTCGCCGGCTGCGCCGCGCGATCGACGCCGGCGGGCTCACTCCCTGAGCCCGGGCCGTATCATCATGGGCTGCTGTTCTCTCATTGCCAGTTGCTGCCCATGGCGCTCCATGTTCGCCTCGAAGCCCGTCTCGACCGACTCGCCGATCCCCTGATCGACCTGCTGGCCGTGCCGTCGGGCGGCCCGCTGGCCCGCGATGTCGTGATCGTGCCGTCGCTGGGGGTCGGCCGCTGGCTGCAGCAGCGTGTCGCTCAGCGCCTGGGGATCAGCGCCGGCTGGCGACCGGAGTTCGCCGGCCGCTACCTCTGGGCCCTGCTGGCCGGCACTTTTCCAGATCTGCCAGCCCGATCCCCCTTTGACCCTGAACTCAGCCGCTGGTCATTGATGGCCCTGCTGGGAGAACTGCCCCTCCTGGACGAACTGGCGCCGCTGCACGGCCGCCTGGCGAAGGCGCCGCTGGCCGACCGCCTCGAACTCGCCACTGACATCGCCGCGCATTTCGACCGCTATCTCGCCTATCGGCGCGACTGGCTCGAGCGCTGGCAGGCGGGGCAATGGGCGCGCGCCGAGGCGTCATTGTCGCGTCACGAGGCCTGGCAGCGCTGGTTGTGGCGTGCCCTGCTGCAGCGATTGCCGCGCATTTCGCAGCAGCATCCCTATGATCGCCTGCTCGATGCTCTGCGGGCCGATCCCCTGGGCGTCGCGCGCGCACTGAGCGGTCGGCGGGTCATGTTGTTCGGCGCGGTCGACCTGTCGCCAGAACAGTTTTCGCTGTTCGGCGTGCTGTCGAACGCCATGGATGTCCATGTCTTCGCCCCCGACCCCTGTCGCGAATTCTGGCAAGACATGGTCACGCCAAGTGCTCGCGCCAGAGTCGCGCTGACGCGGCCCGACGAGGCCTGGCTCTACGATGGCGAGCCCGCGGTGCTGGCGCATTGGGGAAGGGCGCAGCGCGACTTCGGCGTCCAGGTCATGGCGCTGGCCGAACAATGCCAGGCGCAGGTTGAGGAGCCGCTGCGGGAGCAGGCGCATGCGTTCGCAGATCCATCTGCGGCGCTGCCTGAGAGGCCCAGCTGCCTGCAGGCCATTCAGCTCAGTCTGTTCCTGGCCAGTGATGCGCCCTGGGCCAGTTGCGCGGGCCCGGACCGCAGTCTGCAGATTCACGCCACCCATGGCGTGACCCGCTCTGCAGAGGTCCTGCATGATCTGCTGCTGGAATGTTTTGATGAAGACCCCACACTGCAGCCTCACGAGGTCGCGGTGTTCTGCGCCGACATCGATTCTTCGCTGCCAGCGATCGAGGCCGTGTTCGGGGCGGTGCCAGCCGGGCGGGCCATTCCACTGTCCATCTCCGGGCGCAACGCCGCGGTCGATCCGGTTCTGCGTGCCATCACCGAACTCTGGCCGCTGGTCCGTCAGGGCGTGCCATTGCCGTCCCTGGCCCGCTGGCTCGAGAACCCGGTGCTGATGCACACACTCCAAATGGACGACGAGTCTCTCGATCGTCTGCTCGGCCTGTTCGACGAGGCCGGCGCGCGCTGGGGCATGACACCGGACAGAGGCCCGGCCAAACATTCCTGGCAGGCGGCAATCGACCGCCTGCTGCTGGGCGCAGCCATGGGCGGCGCAGCGCAGCCGCTGGGCGAGCAACAGTCTGTGCCGGGTGTCACCCCGGGGTCCGGTGAACCCTTGCGGCCGTGGCTGCGTATTCACGAGGCGCTCGAGCAGCTCGACACCGTCATCGGTACCGCGCAGCCGGCCGCTGCCTGGTGCGACCTCACCGACGCGCTCGCCGACCAGCTCCTGGCCGGCGATCATCCCTGGCGCGACAGCCTCCAGCAGTTGCGCGACGTG
>JAYVOV010000135.1:0-2376 GCA_043757735.1 Burkholderiaceae bacterium | reverse complement strand
CCCGTGGATGAAGGATGGGCCCGTTGGCGGACAGCGCATAGGCGGTCGAGCCGGTGGGCGTGGCGACGATAAGGCCATCGGCGCGCTGGTTGTACATGTATACCCCGTCGACGTGCACCTGGAGTTCGATCATGCCGGCGCGTGAGGATCGGCTCACGACGACATCGTTCATCGCCAAAGCCCGCCAGACCTCTTTGCCTCCGCGCATGACTCTCGCGACCAGCATAGTGCGGTCTTCCGAGGTGTAGCCGCCATCCAGAATGGCACCCAGCGCAGCGGGCCATTGCTCGAGCGTGATGTCAGTCACGAAGCCCAGGCGGCCATGGTTGATGCCGACCAGCGGGACCTGCCATCTGGCGAGGCTTCTGGCCAGGCCGAGCATCGTGCCATCGCCGCCAACCGCAATGGCGAGATCGGCTTTTTGGCCGATCGTGTCGATATCTGCCGCTTCCAGCGACGGGCGGCCGATAGCCGCGAAGGTGCCGGATTCAATGAGAACCTGGGTGTCCCGGTCTTGCAGGAATTGGGCGATTGCGCGCAGTGCGCTGGCGACGCCCTCAGACTGATATCGACCAACCAGGGCGACGGTGCGGAATGCTCGGCTCATCTGATTTTCGATTCCGCTGGTTCCTGGCATCCGGTACGACGCGATGACGACGATTACACCATAAATTGGCTCGATGACCGGCTGGCCGTTCGGTTGATCCGTCGGTTGTAGCGGCACGCGGCGCCCGGAGCGCGCATGCTGTGCGCCAAGGTGTGCAAGTACCGCGCGCAACGGGCGGTGCTTGCATGCCGCCGCGCGTTCACTAGAATAGGCCCGTAATGCTTGAACTCGATCGTCGCGCAAAAACCCTCCTCAAGACCCTGGTCGAGCGCTATATCGCTGACGGACAGCCGGTTGGCTCGCGGACGCTCTCCCGGCATTCCGGTCTCGATCTCTCTCCGGCCACCATCCGCAACGTGATGTCTGATCTGGAAGACCTGGGCCTCATTGCCAGTCCGCACACGTCGGCGGGGCGGGTGCCCACGCCCCGTGGTTACCGCTTGTTCGTCGACACGCTCCTGACCGTTCAGCCGCTCGAGATCGGCCAGACCGAACGTATCCACGACCGTCTGCAGGCTGAAGAGCCGCAGCGTCTTCTGTCTGCCGCCGCCGGGCTGCTGTCGAGTCTTTCGCATTTTGCAGGGGTGGTCACCACACCGCGGCGTTCGTCGCTGTTTCGCCAGGTCGAGTTCATGCGGCTTTCGGAGCGGCGGATCCTGCTGATCATCGTCACGCCCGACGGCGACGTGCAAAATCGCATCCTGGCCGTCGACCAGGATTATTCCCATTCGCAGCTCACCGAGGCAGCCAACTACCTCAATCATCATTTCGCGGGCCTCGATCTCGAATCGATCCGCAAGCGCCTGCAGACCGAACTCACCAGCCTGCGCGACAACATCACTCAGCTGATGACCCGGGCGGTCGAGGCTGGCGGCCGGGCCCTGACTGAAGAATCAGAGCCCATGGTGATCTCGGGTGAGCGCAACTTGCTCGGCGTGGCCGAGTTGTCTGACAACATGGAGCGCATGCGCCGCCTGTTCGACCTGTTCGAGAAAAAAACCGGCTTGCTCACGCTGATGAATGCGTCCAGTCGCGCCGACGGCGTCCAGATCTTCATTGGCGGTGAATCCGATCTGGTCCCGATGGATCAGGTCAGTGTGGTGGTGGCGCCATACGTGGTCGAAGGTCGCATCGTCGGCACACTTGGGGTGATCGGCCCCACCCGAATGGCCTACGAGCGCGTCATTCCCATCGTCGACATCACAGCGCGACTGGTGTCGAGTGCGTTGAGCCACAACGTCGCCTGATTCAACGTCGACTGACTCACCCGTCGACTGATTCACCCGTCGACTGATTCACCCTTTGCGGGGCGCGCCCGCACTTCAATGATCCCAAGGTTCCGAGAGCAGTCGCTTGAGGTCGCGCAGGCGCTGCTCGCCCAGCCGATGCGCAATGTCGCCCTCGATCCGCTGGATGATCTGTGCGCCTGCGCGATTGAGCAGACGGCCCTTGTCGGTGTATTGCACGAGTCTCGAGTTCCCGCGCAGCGGGTCTTCGACCACCTCCAGCAGCCCGCGGCGCGCCAGTTCGCTCACTGTCTTGTGAACCGCCTGGCGCGAGATCGCCAGGCGGCGCCCCAGTTCGGCCATGTTCATCGGCTTGCCGCCCATGTGGGCCAGCAGCCGACTTTGAGCCGGCGTGATGTACGCGTGCTCGCTGCGCCTGACGCTTTTCATGATCTCGCGGGCGAACCAGTCGGCGCGTTCCAGCAACAGCTGTTTGAGGTTGGGGTCGGCCATTGGATTTTGCCTGCGGCTGAGCTGGGGCCA
>JAYVOV010000134.1:0-2378 GCA_043757735.1 Burkholderiaceae bacterium | reverse complement strand
TGCAGATGAGGTCGGCGCTGCCGAGCCCGGTGAAGGTGTCGTGCGCCTGCAGGCCGGTCTGCGCGGAACTGAACACCGGCATCGCCTGCATCGGCGCCTGCGCGAACAGCGGCGCGATGACCGATCGGCCAGCGCGGATCACGACGTCGTCGGGCTCACTGAACTTGTTTCGCAGGCCATTGACATGCAGATGATCGGCGCCCGCCAGACGCCAGATCTTCTGCCATGCGGTGAAGTCCCAGCCCAGCGCGGGGCTGCGGCTCAGGTAGCCCCAGCCTGCACGATGGGCATGGATCGGCAGCGTGCTGTGTTTTCTGAGTTCGATCATGCCAGTCAGGCCGATCGAATTCACGCAGACCATCACACAGGTGCCGCCGAGTTCTTGCACCAGATCGTGGCGGTGTTTCATCTTGTCGAGATCGCCGGTGATGTTGAAGGCGACCATCACCTTGCGGCCGGTTCGCTCGGCCGCATCGTTCACCACCCGCATCACCGCGGTGGCACGCTGTTCGAAGGGGCAGTGCGGGCCGTCCGCCTGCAGTTCGTCGTCCTTGATGAAATCGATGCCGCCGTCCACCAGCATGCGCACCTGATCGGCCGTCTGTTGCGGGTCGAGTCCCACGCTCGGCTTGATGATGGTGCCGATCATCGGGCCGCGCGGCACACCGGCAAGCCGCCGCGTGCCTTCGATGCCGAAAGCCGGACCCGGGTAGGCGTTGCTGAACGCGGCGGGCAGAGTGATGTCCAGGAGGCGCAGGCCTGAAACCTCGCGAAGCTCGAACAGATTGCCGGCCACGGTCGATAGCAGGCTGGGCAGGCAGGTGCCGAAGTTTTCGATCGGCCAGGACAGCTCGAGCAGACAGCGCGTGAAGGTGGCCGAGTGGAGTCCGCCCGGCAGGCTGGGCGAGCCGACCGTTTCAAGCACCTCCAGCCGTTCGACGCGAGCGCCTGCGCGTTCCTTGAGTTCGGCGGTTTCGTTGGCCAGTTTCAGGAAGGTGCCGCTGGATTGTTCGCCGGCAATGATGTCAGCGGCGCGGGCGGGGTCAGCGCCAGTTTCCAGCCAGTAGCTCGCGTGGATTCGTTGGGTCATGGTTGGGTCCTTGCGCCGTTGCCGACGGGAAATCGCAGTTGCTGCGTGGTCGGCTCGAGCGCAATCAGGTGATGTGCGATCAGGCGCTTGCGCCCTGCTTCGCCAACTTCGACGTGGCGGATCTGATAGGCCGACCCCACCAGGTTGCTGGAAAGGCGCACGGCCATTTTCTCGCCAGCGCCAGACAGTGCGATCGATCTGCTCATGGAATCTCGCCAAGCTTCCCTATGACACCCTGACCGCATTCACGCCGATCACGCCGCTGGCGCTGCCTGTTGCTTTGCCAGCACCGAGACTAGCACCCGCATGTACAGCGAACGCTTGAAAGCCTCACAAGGCATCGACACGGTTCACGTTCCCTACAAGGGATCCGCGCAGTGGATGACCGATGTGATGAGCGGCAATGTCGATACCGGATTCGCCAGCGTCACCTCGGCGAAGGCGTTTCTGGGCGATGCGCGCCTGGTCGTGCTCGGGGTGGGTTCTTCCCGCCGCAGCAGTCTGGTGCCGCAGGTGCCCACCTTCTCCGAACAGGGCGTCCAAGGGATAGACTCCAAGAGCTGGTATGGTCTGTTCGGACCGGGGCAGATGCCGCCGGCGGCGTGCTTTTTACCGTCATGGACACGACGATGGCATTCGCGGCCCTGTCGAACGCCAGCGAGGGCAGTGATTGTGCGACCGTCGACTGCAGCATCCAGTACACCGCGCCGGCTCGTCACGGCTCCTTCATCTGCCGGGTCGCTACCGCCAGCAAGACGGGCCGCACGGCATTTGTGCGCGGCGAGATCGCCGATGCGCATGGCGCGCCGGTGGCGCTGGCGCAGGCCACCTTCAGGATCTTCGCGGCGAAGGCAGGGTAGCTGGCGGTTCAGATTGTGTCTTCGGCGTTCTCGCGAACAACAGTCGTGCGCCGATCGAACGCTCAGTCAGACCGCTCGTCTGCAGAAGGGATCTGCCGGCAACAGGCTGTCAGGAGTGCTGCGTATCTTCCGAGAGTGGATTTCAAAGATTCGCATCGCGGGAGACAAGCATGTCCCAGTACAGCTACACCGGCCCCAAACACACGGGCCTGAACGAGATCCTTCCGCTCGTTTCGGCGCAACCCGGCACCGAGCCGCCGCCCGGTCGGCGCTGCGAGTTGATCAGTGAGGCGGCGCTGCAAATGCTCAAGGCGCTGCCAGCGGATTTATCGATGGCCCGGAGCGCAAGAGACTTCCCGCACGTCGTCAACAGGCTCGCGGCTGCCTGGTCGAACTACCGGGCGTTCGTGATGCTGATGAATCGGCTG
>JAYVOV010000133.1:0-31487 GCA_043757735.1 Burkholderiaceae bacterium | reverse complement strand
CTTGCCCACTGCAGCGCCAGCAGCGGCGCGACGTGCAGCGCAACCCATCCCAGGGGCCCGTGCCAGCCCACCGTCTCGATCGCAGTGTGCAGTCCGGCCAGTGACTGCAGCGATGCACCGATGAACGACATCGAGGGTGCGCGAAAGATCAGCCAGCCCATCAGCGTGAACAGGAACATCACGCCGATCGCCAGCGGCCGCAGCGCCGAGCGGGCCTGCTCGAGCCGCGCCAGGGGCGGTGTCAGCCGGTACAGGCTGAGCAGGGTTGCGTGATAGGCGCCCCACAACAGAAAGCTCCAGGCGGCACCGTGCCACAGGCCGGCCAGCAGCATCGACAGATAGAGGTTTCGGACGGTGCGCCAAGGCCCCTCGCGATTGCCACCCAATGGGATGTAGAGGTAGTCGCGAATCCACGACGACAACGAGATGTGCCAGCGGGTCCAGAAATCGGCGGGGCCGGTGGCCCAGTACGGGAACCGGAAGTTCTGCCTCAGACGAACGCCGAAAAGCCGGGCCGAGCCACGAGCGATGTCGGTGTAGCCCGAAAAATCGCCGTAGATCTGGAACGCGAATGCGAGTGTGCCCAGCAGTACCCAGGCGGGCGATGTCTGACCGCTGCCCTTGAAAAAATAGTCGGCAACCAGCGCGCAGTGGTTGGCCACGAAAAGCTTCTTGAAATAGCCCACCAGCAGCAGCGCGAGCGCCTCGTGAACGAAGCGGATCTCGAAGCGGATCGGCTCGCTCAACTGCGGCAAAATGTCTCTGGCGCGTTCGATAGGGCCTGCAACCAGTTGCGGAAAGAACGAGATGAACGCCGCGAACAGCAGCAGGCGCTCGACCGGCGGCACCTTGCCGCGATAGACATCGACCGCATACGCGATCGACTGGAAGGTGTAGAACGAGATGCCCACCGGCAGCAGCACCTGCAGCACAGCGGTGTCGCCGCCCAGCCCCAGCGATGCGAGCGCGACACTCGCCGAGTCGACGAAAAAATTGAAGTACTTGAAGAAGAACAGCAGACCCAGGTTGTAGCCAACGTGCAGCAGCAGGAAGCGCCGGCCGCGGTTTGTATCGCCGACTCGCCACAGCCATTCATAGAGCAGCACGAAGCCCAGCGCGGCAGCCAGCGCCAGGGGCAGCCAGCGCAGCGATTCGCGATGCGCCGGCATCAGCCAGCCGACTAGCGCGAACCACGCCACCGGCAGGCTCGCCAGCGCGAGCACCGCCGTCGGGCGCCGGCGCTGCCCGGCGATCGCCAGGCCGCACAGGAAGTCCATCACCGTGCTGGCGCCGATCAAAGCCAGAAACCGCACATCCCAGTAGGCGTAGAAAACATATGACGCGATCAGCAGCAGCGTCCAGCGGCCCGCGCGCGGCAGCTGCCAGAACAGCGCCGCGACGACGAACAGGAAGAAAGGGTAGTACCAGGCAGTGAACGACAAATGCGCGTCGGCTCAGCCCGTCGGGGCCAGCCTGCCTTCGATCGTCGGCCGCGGATCTGGCTGCGCGATGCTCGTCACGTCATTCATCGGATCAGCCCATGACGCCGGCCGATCGCCGCCGCCAGTGCCCGCCAGTGCCCGCCCAAGCGTGGCGCCGAGCCGCTGCAGGTACCCCATCCGCAGGGGGTTGCTGTGGACGCTGTCATTGAAGTCAGTCGCGCTCAGCAATCGGCGGATCAGCGCACCGGCTGGTTCACCTTCATCGACGAGCAGGCGGATGAACCCCTCCAGACTAGCGTCGCGCAGCACCGCAGCCATCGTGTCGCGCGCGGCGCCGCGATCGGCAGCGCGGTACTGCGCCATCGCCAGCAGAACACGCAGACGCAGGCCGCGGCGAATTTGCGTGCGCTCGCGTGCGCCGGCGATCGCTGCGGGCAGTTGTTCAAGCGCGCGCGCGGGTTCGCCGAAGCGGATTGCCCAGCGCCAGCGGCCGATCTCGATGCCTTCGATGTCGTGGGCGGTCATCATCAGTCGGCGTGTGCGTGACCGGACGGCGGCATCATCGGCGCGGTCGAGTTCTTCAGCGCTGGCCGGCCCGTTGCCTTGAAGCCCCAGCTTGCGAGCGCGTTCCAGCTTGGCGCTGGCGCTGACCGCGATCCGAAAGCGCGCGGTGGCCTGCTGCAGATGGCGCAGGCACTCCTGGCCGAGCGCATAGGCCTCTTCCGGGCGGTCCATCATTGCCAGCAGGCTTGTCGGCAGGGCTTTGAACCAGCGGGCCAGCAGTCGCATGCGGCCTTGCGACAGCAAGGCGGCGGCGTGGCGCGCCAGCAGAGGGCCGATGTCGCCGCTTTCAATTGCGTGGTCGATGGCTGGCACTGGTCGGCCTTGCTGCTCGTACCAGTGCGAGGCAAAAAGATGCAGCCGAGGACGTTCGAGCGGCTGCTCGCGTGCCAGCTGCGCTCGCAGGAAGCCGCCGAACAGGCTGTGATAACGATAGCCGCCGGTTTCGCCTTCGATGGGTGCGAGGAACAGGTTGGCTGCGTGCAGCTGTTCGAGTCTCGCGGCGCTGTCGCCGCGCTGCAGGAGCGCGTCACACAGGGCGGCGTTCAGGTGGCGCAGGACGCTGGTGCGCAGCAGGAAATCACGCACCTCCGGCGGCTGTGCCGCGAGCACGTCATCGGCCAGGTATTCGGCCAGGTATTCGGCCAGCGCCTGATCGGAGCCTGAAAAGCGCGCGACGAAATCGCTGCGCGCCTCGCGCCGCTCGAGCGCGACCGACGCAAGCCACAGTGCGGCGACCCAGCCTTCGCTCTTGCGGTGCAGGCGTGACAGATCCTCGATCGGCAGCAGCAGATGGCGTCGACCGGTCAGGAACTCGATGGTCGCGTCCAGCGAAAAGCGCAGGGTGTCGATATCGATCTCGATCGTGTCTCGGTGACGTGATTCGTCGCGGCCGATCATTGCATCGATGGCCTGGGCGAGACAGGCCAGAAAACGGGACGGGTCGTTGTCTCCGGCGTCGAGGGTGAGCCAGCCGGTATCGATGCTGCGGGCCTGCAATTGCGCGCGCGACGGCAGCAAAGCGGTGGCCTTGCCAAACCCGGCCGGTGCGCAGACCACAACGACGCGCGCGCCAGCCGCCTGGCAGACCTGCTCGCAGACCGCCTGGCGCGGCACCTGCGCGCTGGCGGCGGCGGGCGTAGTGTGCTTGGCCGCCAGCAATGCCCGGCTGACTCTGCTGGCGACACGGTCGGCCGTCGCCAGGCGAGGAAAGGGCAGCAGGGAGGGTGGGCTCATGTTGACGATCGGGCGCGCAAGCATCTGGCCGGCAGATAGGATCGGATGTCTGGGCCGCACGGGGCTCGAATGTCGAGTTTAGTCCCTGCGCCGGGTCATCCGATGACGCGCGAGCCCCGATGGTCCATCGACGCCTCCGGAGAATCGTCATTTCAGACGATTTGCGGCACAGTTACCGGGTGCAAGATCAGCGTTTCCTGACTCCGCATCTGCCTGACTCCGCATCTGCCTGAGTCCGCATCTGCCTGAGTCCGATCGCTCCCGACCAAACTCTCCCGACTGCTCTGTGCCATGGTCAAGCGCATTTTCTGCCTGCATCGTCGACCGGAACTCTGGTTCGCCAGCCTGGAACAATGCCTCGCCGAACGCAGACCGGCGGCACGCGAGGCCGGGCTGGCGCTGCCCGAAGACGAGCGCCGCTTCATCGATCTGTCGTGCTCGCCGCTGTTTTTCGCGAACGAACCCATAATTCATCCGCATCCCCGACACCAAAGGAACTGATCACATGGACTTCTCTCTGCCCGCTGATCTCATCGCCTATCTGGCCGAGCTCGACGCCTTCATCGATCGCGAGATCAAGCCCCTGCAGGCGCAAGACGACAACGAGCGCTTCTTCGATCATCGCCGCGAATGGGCGCGCACCGATTTTGACAACGGTGGCCTGCCGCGCCATGAATGGGAGGACCTGCTGCGCGAGGCCAAGCGGCGTGCCGACAAGGCCGGGCACCTGCGCTTCGCGCTGCCTAAGGAGTACGGCGGCCAGGACGGCAGCAATCTCTGGATGGCGGTCATTCGCGAGCACTTCGCCGCCAAGGGGCTGGGCCTGCACAACGACCTGCAGAACGAACACTCGATCGTCGCCAACTACCCGTTCGTACTCATTTTCCGCGATCTCGGCACGCCGGAGCAGGCGGCCGAATTCATCCCTGGCATGCTCGGCGGCAAATACCGGGTCACTTTCGGCCTGACCGAGCCCGATCACGGCTCTGATGCCACGCACATGGAAACCCGCGCGGTGCCCGAGATCCGCAATGGCGTGGCCGGCTTTCGCATCAATGGCCAAAAGATGTGGACCACCGGCATGCATGTGGCGAGCCATTGCGCGCTGTTCGCGCGGACCAGCGGCAAGGACGGCGATGCCGGGGGCATCAGCTGCTTCTTGGTGCCGGCCGACAGCCCCGGCCTGAAAATCGAGGAATACCTCTGGACCTTCAACATGCCCACCGATCATCCTCGGGTGAGCTTCACCGACGTATGGGCGCCCGAGACCACCCTGCTCGGGCCGCTGGGCCGCGGCCTAGCCATTGCTCAGCACTTCGTTCACGAGAACCGCATCCGTCAGGCAGCCTCCAGCCTGGGCGCCGCCACTTTTTGCGTGAACGAGAGCGTGAAGTACGCACGCGAGCGCAAACCATTCGGGCAGGAGCTCGCCCGCAACCAGGCCATCCAGTTCCCGCTGGTGGAACTGGCCACTCAGTGCGAGATGCTGCGCCTGCTGATCCGCAAGACCGCCTGGGAGATGGACCAGATGCCCAAGCCGGAGGTCGAGAAGCGCCTCTCCGACAAGGTCTCGATGTGCAACTACTGGGCCAACCGTCTGGTCTGCGAAGCGGCTGACCGCGCAATGCAGGTGCATGGCGGCATCGGCTATTCGCGGCACAAACCGTTCGAGCACATCTATCGTCACCATCGCCGCTATCGAATCACCGAGGGGTCGGAAGAGATCCAGATGCGCAAGGTGGCCGGTTTTCTGTTCGGCTACATGGGCCCCAACAAGCACTGACCATGGCGCAAGAACCAGTGACAGCGCAAGAACCAGCTGTACTTTGCGAAATCGACTCGCGTGGCGTGGCGACGGTGCGGCTGAACCGGCCGCATCGCAACAACGCTTATAACGGCGAGATGCTGCAGGGCCTGCTCGACGGCATGGCGCAGCTGTCTGCCGATCCGGCGGTGCGGGTAATCGTGCTGCGCGGCAACGGTCCGCACTTTCAGGCGGGAGCGGACCTGTCCTGGTTGCGCGAGATCAGTCGCGGCGACGCCCAGGTCAATCTGGCGGCTTCGCGGCTCACCGGATTGGCGGTGCGCAGATTGAACGAGCTGGCCAAACCGACTGTGGCGCTGGTGCATGGCGCCACTGTGGGCGGAGGCACGGGCGTGCTGGCGGCCTGCGATGTGGTCATCGCGCAGGACGATGCCCATTTCGCGATCAGCGAGGCCCGCTGGGGCTTGGCGGCAACTGTCATTTTCCCGCAATTGAACCAAGCCATCGGTCTGCGCAATGTGCGTCGTTACGCCTTGAGCTGCGAGCGCTTCAGCGCGGCGCGGGCGCTGGCGATGGGACTGGTCCACGAGGTCTGTGCGCCGGGTGCGCTGGACGACGCGGCCAGGCCGATCATTGACGGGCTGCTGCAGTCGGCGCCCGACGCCATCGCAGTGAGCAAGCGCAGCGCGATGGACTGTGCCGGCGCTCTGTTCAGTGACGCCTTGTTCGATGAGCTGGTGGCGCAGCATTCGGCCAAGCGGCAAAGCGTGGAGGCGACGCAAGGGCTGGCGAGTTTCGCGCAGAAGCGGGCGCCGGACTGGGTGAGATAGCTGGCGCTCGGCTCTGTGCGCGCGCGACAGCGCGCGGGCAAGGCGCGGGTGAGGCGCGGGTCAGCGGTGCTGGTGGGGCGCGATCTGGTCGATCTGCACTGCGTTGGCTGGGCCGACAAGGAGAGCGGCGTCGCCTTGCGCAGCGACCATCTGTTCCGCGCGTATTCGCGTATTCAAATACCAAGCTGATCACGTCGATCGCGGTGCTGCTGCTGGTCGACGAGGGCTGCGTGCAGCTCGACGATCCGATCGAACGTTTCATTGTGCAGTTGGGCAATCGCCAGGTATTGAAGCCGGGTGCGACCAGTCTGGACCAGACTGAACCTGCCCGGAGTTCGATCACGGTGCGGCATCTGCTGAGCCACAGCGCGGGCCTGAGCTACGGTATTTTTGATCCGGGCACGCCGATGTTCAAGGGCTACAACGCCCGGCAGGTGCGCAATCAGAACACCACGCTGGCCGTGATGATCGACGCGCTGGCCGATCTGCCCTTGTCCTTTCACCCCGGCACCGGATGGGAGTACTCGGTGGCCACCGATGTGCTGGGGCGCCTGGTCGAGGTGATCAGCGGGCAGGCCTTCGACGCGTTCATTCAGCAGCGCATTCTCGCCCCGCTCGGCATGGTGGATACCGGCTTCGTCGTGCCGGCTGACCAGCAGCATCGCCTCACCGCGCTGTACAACGGCGCAGACCCGCTGGCGCCGCTCAAGCCTGGCCTGACCCGCGCCGACAATGCACCGTTTCCACGAGCCTATCTGGAGCCGGTTGCACGCCTGTCGGGCGGCGGCGGCCTGGTTACCTCGCTGCCGGACATGATTGCGCTGATCCGCAGTCTGCTGCCGGGTGGCGCGACGCTGCTCAAGCCCGAAACCATCGCCGCGATGATGAGCAATCAGCTGCCCGAGGGGCAGTGGATCCGCTTTCTGGGCCAAGGCGAAATTCCCGGCAAGGGCTTCGGCTTGTGCGGTTCGGTGACGCTGACACCGTCATCGATCGACATCAAGCGGCGGGTTTATTCGGCGGTTAGGGGAGGCGCGACCGGGTGAGCGAGCGGGCAAGGCGTGGGGCGGGTGAGGGGGCGGGGCGCCAGCGAGTGCTGCGCGGCCGGGCCCCGGTTCAAATCACCGCGCACCGCCAACTGGCGCTCACGCCCCGCCCCGCAGACTAGCCCCCCCATCCACCGGCAACGCCACTCCTGTGATGAAGTTCGCGTCATCCGATGCCAGGAACAGACACGCATTGGCGGTATCCCAGCCGGTCCCCATCTTGCGCCGTAGCGGCACCTGCGCGTCGCGTGCCGCCGCGATCTCGCTGCGTGGCTTGCCCCATTCGCGGGCTCGGGTGTCGACGGCCATCGGGGTGTCCATCAGGCCGGGCAGGATCACATTGGCGCGAATGCCGTATTCGGCGTTCTGGCGCGCGATCTGTTCGGTGAAGGCGATCATGCCGGCCTTGGTGGTCTTGTAGGCCACGGTGGGATAGGTGGTCGACCACGCCGCCACCGAGGAGATGGCCAGGATCACCCCCGATCGCTGGGTGCGCATGATCGGCAGCACATGCTTGACCGCCATCACGTAGCCGCGCAGGTTGATCGCATTGACGTTGTCGAACGCTTCTTCGGTGATCTCCAGTGGGTTGCGATCGCCGCCGGCCAGACTCACGCCAACGTTGTAGTGCAGCACGTCCACCCGCTGCCAGCGCTTCACGGTCTCGGCGATCGCCGCGGCCAGCTCTGCTTCGCGCTTGACATCGGCCTGGAAGGCCACGCAGATGCCGCCTTCGGCGCTGACCACGGCAGCGGTCTCGGCGGCTGCCGCCAGATCGCGGTCTACCGCCAGCACGCGTGCTCCCTCGCGGGCGTAGAGCAGTGCTGCTGCGCGGCCATTGCCCACGCCTTCTCCCGGGCTCTGTCCGGCGCCGATCAGGATCACCACCTTGTCGCGCATACGCATCTTCGTCTCCTTCACTCGGGTCAATGTCTGGTTCAAGCCGGACCGCTCGGCAATGGGAAGCGATCCAGATAAGGCTGATAGTCGGGCTCGACATCGATTTCGAGGCTGCCCAGCACGCGGACCACGCCGTTGTAGAACGCGATGGTCATGATCAGGTCGACGAGTGTCTCGTTGCTCAGCCGGGCCTGCAGCGCGGCGAAGGTTGCTGCCGACATATGGCCCGCGGCGGTCATCTCGCGCGCGCCTCGCAGCACCAGGGTCGCATCGGCGTCGAGCGCGGCCGGTCGCCCCTGGGTATCGGCAATCAGGGCTTCGATGTCGGCATCAGACACGCCGAAGTCATGGCCGATCTTGATGTGATGCGACCACTCGTAGGGTGAGCGCGCCAGATAGCCGACCTGCAGGATCGCGAGTTCGCGCAGGCGCGCGTCGAGTTTGCTGCCAAAGCGGATGTAGCCGCCCAGGCCCTGGAACGCGCGCAATGCGCCCGGGCTGTGGGCAAGCTGCTTGTTCAGCGCGATCTCGCGCTTGAGCAGGTCCTGGTGTTCCGGCGCGAGTTGCGCTTTGTCGAGGTAGGGCAGGCGGGCCATTGGGCAATCTCCGGGGTTGGGAATCGGCGCTGAATCCGATCGTCTTGACGATCGAGCCCCAGCGGTCGTGGTCAGTCTTGAGCAGGACACGCAACTCTGCCGGCGTGGACGACGCGGCTTCAAGCCCCCTCAGTGCCAGTCCGTCGATCACCTCGGGCGCCGGCACGATTCTCGACGACAGCGTTTTTCGCGCAGCTGCCGCGCGGCCGCTCGGCCACGCGCCGGCAGATGGTGTCGGAGGTGCCACCGGGGGGCAATCCGGTCACGACGCGCACGGTGTCGATCGACGGTGTCTGGGCGGACAGAGAACCGGGCAAGGAGGCAGCCAGCAGGCTGGCGGCGGCCAATCGCAGAGTGCGCCGCCGCTGCTGGGTTGCGCTCGAGATGAAGTGGGTCATGACCATGGGCTCCTGTGTCTGCTCAGGCGCCGTGGAATCTGGCGAATTCGTCCAGCGGCGCGCGCCGCGTGACGAGTTTGTTGATGGGGTGCGCGAGATCCTGATAGCCGATCGCCATGCCGGTGAACAGCATGCGCTCGGGCGGCGTGCCGATGAAGTCGGTGATGGTCTTGGGGTAGCGCGCCCAGCATTCCTGCGCGCAGCTGTCCAGCCCCTCGGCGCGCAGCATCATCATCACGGTCTGCAGGTACATGCCAAGGTCTGACCATTGCGGCTGGCCCATGCGGCGATCGACCGTGCAGAACAAGGCCATCGGTGCGCCGAAAAACTGGAAATTTCGCGCGAACCAGCGCAGCCGGCCGGCTTTGTCCTCGCGTGGCACATCGAGCACCTTGTACATGTCTTCGCCGACCGCGAAGCGGCGCTCGCGGTAGGGCGAGACCAGGTCGGGCGGGTAGATGTTGTACTCGGTGACAGCGTCGCCGTTGGGCGCTTCGATCACGCGCTTTTCCATGATTTTCTTGAGCTCGGCGAGCCGGTCGCCGGCGACCACGTCGATGAACCAGGGCTGCAAGTTGCCACCCGACGCGGCGCGCGCGGCGGCCTCGAGGACACGGCGGATCACGTCGCCGGGCACCGGCTTGTCGAGATAGGCGCGGATCGAGCGCCGGCTGGCAGCGGCTTCGTAGACGTTCATGAAGGGTTCTCCAGGGCAGATCGAATGCGGGGATTCGGCGGATGCGAAATACAAGGCTTCGGGTGCGACTGTAACCCGAGCAGACAGCCTCCCGTCTGGGCAATGCGCTTCGTCGTTTCGGACGATGCGTCGCCGTGCGCCTGACGCCAACAGGGTCGACTTTCAATGGCCGCAAGGCCAAGACCGGGAGACATCAGATGGCGGGACCGCTTGCGGGTTTGAATCGGATGGCGGGACCGCTTGCGGGTTTGAAAGTGATCGAGATGGTCGGCATTGGCCCGGCGCGGCCGACCCCGTGCGGCAGCTGGTCGAGAAGGCCGACATCCTGATCGAAGGCTTTCGCCCCGGCGTGATGGAGCGGCTCGGCCTGGGCCCCGATGTCTGTCTGGCCCGCAATCCGCGGCTGGTGTTCGGCCGCATGACCGGCTGGGGCCAGTTCGGGCCGCTGGCCGGTGCCCAAGCACGCCCATAATCTGGCGCGTGGCACTTTCATCGAAGTCGACGGCGTGCCGCAACCAGCGCGGTCATCGAGTCGCTGCGCCAATCCGGCGTGATCGCTTCAAACTGACAGGAGAACACAATGAAACTGATGGTTTTCAATGACAACCGCGTGGGCGTTCTCAAGGGCGAAAACGTCGTCGATATCACGGCGGTGATCAGCGCCATCCCGCACACGGGTCCAGGTAATCTGATGAGTGGATTGATCGCGCGTTGGGCCGACTGTCGCGGGGCGATCGACCAGGCCGTTGCTGCCGGTGCGGGTACGCCCGTCTCGCAGGTGACGATCCACCCGCCGCTGCCCAAGCCGGTGAATATCGACTGCATGGCCGTCAACTACATGGAAGACGGCACCCGCACAGAGCCGGCGCCGATCAACGCCTTCCACAAGTCGCCCGGCTGCATCATCGGCCATGGTGCAACGATGGTGCTGCCGGACATGCCAGCCAGCGTCTTCGAAGGCGAAGCCGAACTGGCTCTGGTGATCGGCAAGCCGGCCAGTCACGTGCCGGCCGCGCGCGCGATGGAGTACGTGTTTGGCTACATGAATTTCATCGACGGTTCGGCGCGCGGTGTGGTGCCGAACAACAATGTTTTCTATCAGATGAAGTCGCGCGCCACCTTCGCGCCGATCGGTCCCTACCTGGTCACCGCCGACGAGGTGTCTGACCCGCACAAGCTGCAGGTGCGGCTCTGGGTCAATGGCGAACTCAAGCAGAACTTCAATACCGACGACATGGCGCACAAGATCGCGCGCTGCATCGAATGGGTCACGTCGATCCATGACCTCGAGCCGGGCGACATCATCGCCACCGGAACCAATCACCGCGGACTGTCGTCCCTTCAGGACGGCGACACGGTGGAACTCGAGTGCGCGGGGATGGGGCGACTGAAGATCAAGGTCCGCGATGACCTGAAGCGGACCTGGTCGCGGGAGACGCGGCTGGAGCGCGAGCAGAAAGGACTGGACGGGTTGACGCCGCAGCTCTCGGGGAAGTACGCGAAAGTGGGTTGACGCCGCAGCTCTCGGGGAAGTACGCGAAAGTAGGGTGACTGCGCTGCGCGAACGGGCGAGGTGTGGGGCGGGTGAGGGGGGCGGTTCAAGCCACCGCACACCACCAACCCGCTCGGTCAAACCCCACCTTCAGACCGGGTTCCCCTGCGCATCGAACATGCCCTCGAACAGCACCGAGCTCAAATACCGCTCGCCCGAGTCCGGCAGCACGACCACGATGGTTTTCCCTTTGTTCTCTGGCTGGTGCGCCAACCGGACTGCGACTGCCGCTGCCGCGCCGCAGGAGATGCCGCACAGGATGCCTTCTTCGCGGGCCAGCCGGCGCGCGAAGGCCACCGCGTCGTCGTTGCTGATCTGCTCGATGGCATCGATGATGCTCAGGTCCAGCACATCGGGCACGAAGCCTGCGCCAATGCCCTGAATCTTGTGCGGTGCCGGCCTGAGCGCTTCACCCGCCCGCTTCTGCGTCAGCACCGGGCTGGCAGAGGGCTCGACCGCCACCGACCAGATCGGTTTGCCCGCGGTCTTTTTCAGGTAGCGCGTGACGCCGGTGATGGTGCCGCCGGTGCCCACACCCGCCACGAAGATGTCGACCGCGCCATCGGTGTCGCGCCAGATCTCCGGCCCGGTGGTTTTTTCGTGGATGTCGGGGTTGGCCGGGTTTTTGAACTGCTGCAGCAGTACATAGCGGGAGGGGTCGCTGGCCGTGATTTCTTCGGCCTTCGCGATGGCGCCCGTCATGCCCTTGGGGCCCTCGGTGAGCACCAGTCTGGCGCCATAAGCGAGCAGCAGCTTGCGCCGCTCGATGCTCATGGTCTCGGGCATGGTGAGCGTGATCGGGATGCCGCGCGAAGCCGCCACGAAGGCCAGCGCGATGCCGGTATTGCCGCTGGTGGGCTCGACGATCTCTTTGCCGGGGCCGAGCAGGCCGCGCTGTTCGGCGTCCCAGATCATCGAGGCGCCGATCCGACATTTCACCGAGTAGGCAGGGTTGCGGCCTTCGATCTTGGCCAGCACGGTGGCGGGCGCGCCATCGATGACGCGATTCAGTCGGACCAGCGGGGTGTTGCCGATCGAAAGCGAATTGTCGTTGAACCAGGCGTGCATGGGGTTGTCTCCGGTGAAAGCTGTCGGGGCGGCTGGATACACAGCGAGACCGACATGATGCATCGACTCCGGGCTGGCCGCTGCGCATATGCGCCAGCCGCATGCGTTCATGCCGGCGGACGTGGCGTCGTTCGAGTCAGCCGGCCGGGCCGGGCGCCGCAACTTTCTCGATCAGCGCCTCGACCACGTCGTCCAGCGAGGCCGAGATGTCGATCTCCCAGCCCAGTGCGGGCGGCTCCAGCGTCTCGAACTGGCTGCGCAGCAGCGAGGCCGGCATGTACCGGTGCCGGCGCTCGGCGATGCGGGCCGCGATCAGTTCTTCACTGCCACGCAGGTGCGCGACCAGCAGGCCCGGAATGCGTTCGCCGAGTTGACTGCGGTAGTTCTCCTTGAGCGCCGAGCAGGCAATCACGATCGATTCTCCCTTGGCCAGGCTGTGGCGCAGGATTGCATTGAGCCGTGCCAGCCAGGGCGCCCGATCCTGATCGTTCAAGGGCGTGCCGGCGCGCATCTTGGCCACATTGGCCGGCGGGTGAAAATCGTCGCCATCGATGAAACGCCAGCCCAGCCGCTGCGCCAGTGCGCAACCCGCCGCGCTCTTGCCGCTGCCCGATACGCCCATCACCACCAAGGCTCGTGCGCCAACGCTCACGGTTTGCCCTCTTTCCTGACGACCGCATGGCCACCGAAGGCCTGGCGCATCAGGGCGAGCAGGCGGTTGCCGGTGTCGGCCCCGCCTTGCGAATCGAAGCGGCTCATCAGCGAGGCCGCGATGACCGGCGCGGGTGTGCCCTGGCGGACTGCTTCATCGACGGTCCAGCGGCCCTCGCCGGAGTCGGAGACATGCGGGGCCAGCGCCTGCATCGCACCCGGTTCGGCCAGCGCACCGGCGGTGAGGTCGAGCAGCCATGAACGCACCACGCTGCTGTGGCGCCAGAGTTCAGCGATGTCGGCCAGCGGCAGGGCGAGATCCTGGCGGCCCTCGAGCAGGGCGAAGCCTTCGGCGAGCGACTGCATCATCCCGTATTCGATGCCGTTGTGAATCATTTTCACGAAGTGCCCCGAGCCGCTCGGGCCGCAGTGCAGCCAGCCGTCGTGCGGCGTCGGTGCGAGCGCCTTCACGTAGGGCGCGACCAGCGCGACGGCAGCGGCCGTGCCGCCCAGGCTCAGACAGTAGCCATTGGCCAGGCCCCAGACGCCGCCCGATACACCACAGTCCAGGTAGTGGATACCGGCGGCCGACGCCGTTTTGGCGCGCCGCTGCGAATCGAGATAGTTGGAGTTGCCGCCTTCGACGATGACGTCGCCCGCAGCGAGTTCGCCCTTCAGTTCGAGCAATGCGGCCGCGGTGATGTCGCCGGCCGGCAGCATCAGCCAGACCACGATGCCGGCGCGCCCTGCCTGCGCCGCACGCAAGGCGGCGACCGTGTCGGCGAGCGAGGCGTGCGTGTGCACACCAGCTTCGCCTTTGAGGGATTCTCTTGCCCCGGCCGCTGCATCGTGGCCATGGACCGAGATGCCCGTGCGGGCCAGGCGACGCGCCATATTGGCACCCATGCGCCCCAGTCCTACTATCGCGATCGGATTCATCTGTGTTCCTCTATGATTCAGTGCCGACAGCCTCGAGCAGCGCCCGCACGCGCTGCGGCGCATCGGTTGACAGGCAATCGACCACCTGGCGATCGGGCATCGAACGCAGCCAGGTGAGCTGCCGTTTGGCCAGTTGCCGGGTGGCGAAGATGGCGCGTTCACGCATCGTCGGTTCATCGTACAGGCCCTCGAGATGCGCCCAGGCCTGGCGGTACCCGACGCAGCGCAGCGAGGGCAGCGACCCGTTCAGGTCGCCTCTGGCACGCAGCGCGCGAACTTCGTCGAGCAGCCCGGCCGCGAACATCTGGTCGAGCCGCAGCGCGATCCGCGCATGCAAAGCCGCGCGATCCGAGGGCTCGAGCGACACCACGACGAAGCGCTCGCCTGCGGGGGCTTCACGGGCACTCGCGGCGAGCAGTCGGGACAGCGGTTGACCGGTGAGTTCGATCACCTCCAGGGCACGTTGAATGCGCTGCGAGTCGGCCGGCTGCAGGCGAGCCGCGGTGGCTGGGTCGTGTTGCGCGAGGCGCGCGTGCATTGCCGGCCAGCCCAGCTCGCGCGCCTGGGCTGCGAGGCGCGCGCGCAGGGCGGGGTCGGCGATCGGCAGGTCGTGCAGGCCTTCGATCAGCGCCTTGGCATAGAGCAGGGTGCCGCCGACCAGCAGCGGCACGCGACCGCGCGCGCGAATCTCGCCAGTCAGCCGCCGCGCGTCCGCCGCGAAGCGAGCGGCCGAGTAGGCCTGGAGGGGGTCGATGATGTCGATCAGATGATGGGGCACGGCGGCCAGTTCTGCGCGCGACGGCTTGGCCGTGCCGATGTTCATCTGCCGATACACCAGCGCCGAATCGACGCTGATGATTTCGATCGGCAGGTGAGTGGCCAGCGCCAGTGCTGCCGCGCTCTTGCCGGACGCGGTCGGCCCCAGGAGCAGCAGGGTCGGCGCCGTGTGGTCGCCGGCGTCAGCGGCCACGCAGGAACCAGTTGTCGAGGTCGTTGATGCCGACCTGGATCCAGGTCGGGCGGCCGTGGTTGCACTGGTCGGCGCCGGCGGTGCGCTCCATGTCGCGCAACAGGCCGTTCATTTCCGGCACGCTCAGGCGGCGGTTGGCGCGCACGGCCGCGTGACAGGCCATGGTCGAGAGCATCTCGTTGCGCCGCTCGGACAGGGCGCGCGAGGAGCCCACTTCGCGCAGCTCGGCCAGCACCGATCGGGCCAGCGAAGCCGCGTCGACATCGGCCAGCACCGCCGGCACGCCGCGGACGGCCAGCGCGGTGGGTGAGAGCACTGACAGCTCCAGTCCTAGCGCCGCCAGAGTCTCCGGTTCTTCTTCGACGATCCGCACATCCAGCGGATCGGCACGGAAAGTGGCGGTGATCAGCAGCGCCTGCATGGCGGGGGCGCCGCGGTCGAGCTCGCTTTTCAGGCGCTCGAGCACGATGCGTTCGTGGGCGGCGTGCATGTCGACCACCACCAGCCCGAAGGCGTTCTGCGACAGGATGTAGATGCCATGCAGCTGCGCGAGGGCGTAGCCCAGCGGTGGGACGGTGTCAGAGCCGGCCTGTGCAGGGTCAGTCAGCGCCGCGGTCGCGGCCGGTCCGTGCTGCGTGGCCAGGTCTGCGCCTTGACCCTGGCCGACGGGCCAAGGCTCGCGCACGCTGGCGCTCGATAGCCACGGGCTCGCGACGGTGCTGGGCGCGGCGAATGCCAGGGCCAGTCCGACCTGCGCGGCGTTGCCCGGCCGGAACGCGCCGCCGAACCCACGCGCGCCCTGGCCGACAGCCGCGCCCTGGCCGACAGCCGCGCCCTGGGCCAGGGCCTGCAGGTCTTGCATCGGCGTCCGCAGCGACGGGTGTTCGGCCGCGCCCGCCCGCAGCGTCTCGGCGATCGCGTGATACAGCGCGCGGTGCACGCTCTGCGCGTCGCGAAATCTGACTTCGGTCTTGGCCGGATGCACGTTCACGTCGACCAGGGAGGGATCGATGGCGAGGAACAGCGCATACGCGGGATGCCGGTCACCGTGCAGCAGTTCGCTGTAGGCCTGGCGGGCGGCATGGGTGAGCAGCCGGTCGCGCACGAAGCGCCCATTGACATAGACGAACTGGCGATCGGGTCGGCCGCGGCTGGCGGTGGGCAGCCCGAGCAGACCCTGAACCGACAAGGGGCCGGCCTGTCGATCGACCACCCGATGACTGATCGTGTAATCGTCGCCCAGCCCTTCGAGCGCCCGGGCTGTCCAATCGGCCGTCGGCCACGACAGTGTGAGACGGCCCTCGAGCATCAGCGTGAACGCCACCGCCGGGTGCGCCAGCGCGACCCGCTTGAGTGCGTCGGCGCAGTGCGCGGCTTCGGTGCCTACGCTTTTCAGGAACTTGCGACGCGCCGGCGTCGCGCTGTACAGATCAAGGACTTCAACCGTGCTGCCGACCCGCCCGGGCGCGGGCTCGAGCGCGCCGTCGAAGGAGTCGATCAGGGTCGCGTGATCGGCCTGAGCCGTGCGGCTGGTGATGCGCACCCGCGCCACCGAGGCGATCGAGGCGAGGGCCTCGCCCCTGAAACCCAGCGATGCGACATTTTCGAGTTCAGTCAGGGTAGCGATCTTGCTCGTGGCATGGCGCAGCAGGGCCATTGGCAGCTGATCGCTGTCGATGCCCGAGCCGTTGTCGGCGATGGCGATGCGGCGGATGCCGCCTTCCTCCAGCCGCACTTCGACGCGGCTCGCACCGGCATCGATGGCGTTTTCCAGCAGCTCCTTGACCACCGAGGCGGGCCGCTCGACGACTTCACCAGCCGCAATCTGGCTGACCAGTGTATCGGGCAGGGATCGGATCGGTCGGGCAGGAGCGGCCAGGGGGTTCTCCAGGAAACAGCGGGCGGGCGGAAGGCTCGGGCAGGAGGCTCGGGCGGGAGGCTCGGGCGGGAGGCTGATTGGGCAGGTGGGATACCGATTATATCGGCCGGTTATCATCCGGCCATGGATCCCGCCAGCCTGCTCGATATCTTCCTGCACCTCGACCGCCACCTGGTCCAAGTCGTCCACGACTTCGGCCCCTGGGTGTATGCCCTGCTGTTTCTGATCATCTTCGTGGAAACCGGCCTGGTCGTGATGCCTTTCCTGCCCGGCGACTCGCTGCTGTTCGCCGCCGGCGCCATCGCCGGCCTGGGAGCCATGAACCTGCCCTTGCTGATGGCGCTCCTCATGGTGGCTGCGGTGCTGGGCGATGCCCTCAATTATTCGGTCGGGCGCTGGTTCGGACCGCGGGTGTTTCAATGGGAGAGCTCGCGCTGGTTCAACAAGTCGGCGTTCGAGCGAACGCATTCGTTCTACGAGAAGCATGGGCCGATCACCATTGTGGTGGCGCGATTCTTGCCCTTCGTGCGCACCTTTGCGCCCTTCGTGGCCGGCATCGCCGCGATGACCTACCCGCGGTTCGCCCTCTACAACGTGGTGGGCGCGGTCGTCTGGGTGGGCAGTCTCACCACGCTGGGGTTTCTGATCGGCAACACCGAGTGGGTCAAAGCGCATTTCACCTGGGTCACACTCGCTTTCATCATCGTGCCCGGGCTGCCGGCATTGTTCGAGGTGATTCGCCACTGGAGGCGCAGCCGTGAGAATTCTGGTCGTCGAGGATGATCAACTGGTTGCCGACGTGGTCGCGAGCGGCCTGCGTGATGCCGGCTTCGTGGTCGACCTGGTGGTCAGTGCGGAATCGGCCGACACGGCCCTGGCCACCGAACACTTCGATCTGATCGTCCTCGATCTTGGTCTGCCGGGGCGAGACGGTCTGCAGTTCCTGGCGAGTCTGCGCCGCAGCACTGCAGAGCGCGCCACCGTGCCGGTGCTGGTTCTGACCGCCCGCGACGGGCTCGATGATCGCGTGGAGGGCCTGGAGCGCGGCGCTGACGACTATCTCGTCAAACCCTTCGAGCTGCGTGAACTGGTCGCGCGCTGCCGCGTGCTGATCCGCCGAACCGGTTCGATGGCAGCCAGTTCGCTGGGTTTCCTGGGACTCGAACTCGATCGCGCCGGACATGTGCTGCGCGGCGCCGGGCGCACCATCGAACTCACGCCGCGCGAGTGGTCGATCCTCGAGTACCTGATGCTGCATGCCGAGACGGTGGTTCGAAAAGACAAGCTGCTGCAGGCGATCAGCGGCTGGGACGACAACATCGCGCCCAACGCGGTCGAGGTCTACGTGTCGCGCCTGCGCGGTAAGATCGACGGCAGCGGTGTGGCGGTACGCACCGTGCGCGGCGTTGGCTACCGGCTCGAGCGCGCGCCGGGCGTCTGATCATGTTCGGCATTCGGGGCGGCTTCGCCGCCGGCATGAGCGTGCGGACCCGGCTGCTGCTGTGGCTGGTATTTCCGCTGCTGCAGACCGTCATCTTCGCGTCGCTGATGGACTACCGGGCAATCGACCGGACGGTTGACGAAGCCTTCGATCAGGTCTTGATGAACAGCGCCGTGGCGGTTGGCGAGAGCGTGCGCCGGGGCGAGACGCCGGACTCCATCCGCCTGCCGATTGAACGGCTGAAGGTCCTGCTCTCCGATCCGATCGACACGCTCTACTACCGGATCGTCGGGCCGCGCGGCGAACACCTGGCCGGGACCGCCGATCTGGCCTTGCCGCCCGACGATTCCGACCCGGCCTTTTACGACACGACCCATCGTGGCAGCGAGCTGCGTGCGGTGCGCGTCTCAGCCGACACCGATGTCGGGACCGTCGCGATCGTGATCGCCGAGACCCAGCGCAAACGGCGCAGATCTCAGGACCACCTGCGCTCGTCGCTGATCGTCGAGGACACTTTGATTCTGGCCTTCACCATGGTGCTGTGTCTGCTGGCTGTCTCGATGGCGCTCAAGCCGCTGGAACGTCTGGCCGCGCAGCTCGCCCAACGCTCGCCGGCCGATCTCACTCCGATCGGCGCCGCCGACACGCCAAGCGAGGTGCGCCCGCTCGCCAACGGGCTGAACCGGCTCTTCGAGCGGCTGAGCGAGAGCCGCGACGCGCAGCGCCGGTTTGTCGAAAACGCGGCTCATCAGCTGCGCACGCCGCTGACCGGCGTCAAAGGCCAGCTCGAGCTTGCGCTCGGTCAGGTGCGACGCCTGCCCTCGCATCCGGCGGCCGATCTGCCGCACGAGGCCGGCGCGCTCGAGGAGCGGTTGTCGTCCGCGCAGCTCGCGGTCGATCGCCTGGCACATCTCGTCCATCAGCTGCTGACCCTGAGTCGAGCAGACCAGACCACGCGCGATTCATCGACGCCCCAGCAGGTGCCGCTGGCCGACCTGGTTGACGAGGTGGTGTCGCTGCATGTCGATGCCGCACTGGCGCGCGGCCAGGACCTGGGCGCCGAGACTGCTGACATTTCAGTGGCGGGGTCGCGTTGGCAACTGCGCGAGCTGCTGACCAATCTGGTCGACAATGCGACCCGCTATGGCCCAGTGGGCGGGCGCATCACCGTGCGCTGCGGCGTTCAGAACGGGCAGCCTTACGCGGAGGTCGAAGACAATGGCGCGGGTATCGCGCCAGAAGAGCGCCGGCGGGTTTTCGAGCGTTTCTATCGTTCGCCGAAGGCGCAAGCCGAAGGCTCCGGTCTGGGCCTGGCGATCGTTCGCGAGATCGCGCAGTCGCACGAGGCGCAAGTCCAGATCCTCGATCCCGAGTCCGGGCCGGGCGCCATCGTGCGGGTGATCTTCAAGTCGGCTTCGGGCGGGCCGGCGGCGGGTACTTTATGAAATAGTGGCGAATCCCGGTGTGGATCGCGCGCGCCACTGTCATCTGGTAGCTCGGGTCCGCCAGGCGTTTTTCTTCGCTCGGATTGCTGATGAAAGCGGTCTCGACCAGCACCGACGGAATGTCCGGCGCCTTGAGCACCGCGAAACCTGCCTGCTCGACCGCGGGTTTGTGCAACTGGCCCACGACGCCGAGCTGGCCGAGTACGATCCGGGCGAAGTTGCTGCTGTCGCGGATCTGCGAAGCGGTCGACAGTTGCAGCAGCACCTGTGCCACTTCGCGGTTGCGTTTGCCCAGGTTAACGCCCCCGATCAGATCGGCCTGGTTTTCGCGGTCGGCCATCCAGCGCGCGGCGCTGCTGCTGGCGCCGCCTTCCGAGAGCACGAATACCGACGCGCCACGGGCATCGGGTCGCACGAAGGCGTCGGCGTGGATCGAGACGAAGAGGTCGGCCTGCACGTGGCGCGCCTTTTGAACGCGCACCGCCAGCGGCACAAAGAAGTCGGCATCGCGGGTCAGGAAAGCGCGCATGTTCGGTTCCTGATTGATCCGGTCGCGCAGTCGTTGCGCGATCGCCAGCACCACGTCCTTTTCGCGGGTGCCACCCTTGCCGATTGCGCCTGGATCTTCGCCGCCATGGCCGGGATCGATCGCGATCGTGACCAGCCGTGTGACGACCGGCGGCCCGGGCCGCGAACGCTCGGCGCGCCATTCGTCGCCGCTGAGCGCGCGGGCAGTGTCGCCGTTCGGCACGCGCGCGGTGTCGGTGCCCGGCGGATCGCGTTCCGGGCCCGCACCGCCGCGTTCTTCGCGCAACCGAACCTCCTGCAGCAGCGCCTGCAAGGGGTCCTCGGGCCGCGTCGGGTAAAGATCGATGACCAGCCGGTGGCCGTAGCTGGCCACCGGTGCCAGTGCGAACACCTGAGGCGAAACGTCGGTCTTGAGATCGAAGACGATCCGAACCACGTTGGGTTTGAATTGCCCGACGCGCACCTGGCGGATATAGGGATCGTCGGGGCGTACTTTGGCCACCAGGTCGCGCAGTGCGGAGTCCAGCTCCAGCCCCTCCAGATCAACCACGAAGCGGGGTGGGTCCAGCACCAGGAGCTCTGTGTGGCGCAGGCTCTCGTCGAGTTCGAGCGCGATTCGAGTGTAGTCGCGAGCCGGCCAGACGCGTACCGCCAGCACCGCCGCCGCGCGGGCGAGCGGCGCGTTCAGGCTCAGGATCGGGGTGCCGAGGCCGCCCAGCAGGAGACGCCGGCGAGCCCGCTCTCGCGCACCGTGGCGGACAACCCGTTCAGACACGCCAGCCCTCGCTCGGTGTGAGCGTGAAGGTGGGCAACGCGCGACGACTCCTCCTGCCCGGCAAGCAGGTGCAGCCAGAGATCGGGCGCGGGCAGGCCGGAGCCGGCCAGTTCTGGCCACTCCACCACTGCTGCGGTAGCACCGCCGATCGATTCTTCAAAACCCGCATCTCGCCACTCGTCTTTATTCGAGAATCTATAGAAATCAAAATGATACAGCTCGAAGCTCGACAAATTATACGGTTCCGCAAGGGTGAAGGTCGGGCTGCGCACACGCCCGGTGTGGCCAAGAGCCCGCAGCAAGGCCCGCGTGAAGGCCGTCTTGCCGGCGCCCAGGTCGCCGCTGAGGAATATCGTGAAGCCTGGCACGATTGCTGGTGCCAGCGCGGCGGCCAGCTGGCCGGTGGCCGCCTCGTCGGCCAGTCGAAGAGTGAGTTCCGCCAACGAGGCATGCATGATAGGGGTCCGTACTCGCCGCGCTGGCGCAAAAAGGGAAGGTGTGTTTGACGATGACATTCAGGGCTGAACCCGATCTGGCTGCCGATGCGCTGCCGATGCAGCCTGTGCTGCCCGCGCTGGCTGTGCTGCCCGGGCAGATCCGGCAATGGGCGCTTGAACTGGGCTTCGCGTCAGCCGGTGTTGCCGATATCGATCTGACGAGTGCCGAACCCGGCCTGCAGGCATGGCTGGCGGCCGGCTGCCACGGCGAGATGGATTATATGGCCCGCCACGGCCTGCGCCGGGCGCGTCCGGCCGAACTGGTGCCTGGCACCGTGAGCGCCATCATGGTGAGCATGAACTACGCGCCGCAAGATCCACTCTGGCGCGAGAACGCCTGGCGCACACTGGCCGACGAAGAACGTGCCTATGTCTCGCGCTACGCACTGGGTCGGGACTATCACAAGGTGGTGCGTGGCCGCCTGGAGAAACTCGCACAGCGCCTGGCCGCGAGCACCGGCCCGCTCGGTTACCGGGTGTTTTGCGATTCCGCGCCCGTGCTCGAAGTGGAACTGGCGGGCCGTGCGGGTCTTGGCTGGCGCGGCAAGCACACGCTGCTGCTCAACCGCGAACAGGGCTCGGGCTTTTTTCTGGGCACGCTGTACACAGATCTACCGCTGCCCGCGGACGAACCGGCCAGCAATCATTGCGGCACCTGCGAGCGCTGTCTGCAGGCCTGCCCCACTGGCGCCATTACCGCGCCGTATCGGCTCGATGCGCGCCGCTGCATCTCTTATCTCACCATCGAATTGTCCGGCCCGATTCCCGAGGACCTGCGGCCGGCGCTGGGCAATCGCATCTACGGCTGCGACGACTGTCAGCTGGTGTGTCCCTGGAACCGGTATGCGCAGGCGACCACGGTGCCAGATTTCGCGCCCCGCCACGCACTGGACACCGCCTCTCTGGCCGATCTGTTCACCTGGACCGCGGCGCAGTTCGACGAACGCATGGCCGGGTCGGCGATCAGGCGGATCGGCCACGAACGCTGGTTGCGCAACATCGCGGTGGCCTTGGGCAATACGGGCGCACAAGGCCGTGTTCGCGCGCGGACCGCGCTGAAATCGCGCGCGGATGATCCCTCGGCGCTGGTGCGCGAGCATGTGCAGTGGGCCATTGCGCGCCTGACGGGTCAGACGCCCGTTGGATCTGACTGAACGCCACGCGGGTGCGGCAGTCGCTCAGGCCGGCCATTGCCAGTTGGCGTAACGCTCGCGCAATTTGGATTTGAAGAACTTGCCGGTGGAGGTGCGCGGAATGGCCTCGATGAACTCGAACGCATCGGGCACCTGCCAGCGCGCGAACTTCGGCGCGAGAAATTCACGCAACGTGGCAGCATCGAGCGTGTGCCCCGGTTTGCAGACCACGCAGGCCAGCGGCCGCTCGGCCCATTTCGGATGATTCACCGCAATCACGGCCGCCTCGGCCACTGCCGGATGGGCCATGATTGCGTTTTCGAGGTCGACCGAACTGATCCATTCGCCGCCTGACTTGATCAGATCCTTGGTGCGATCGGACAGGCGCACGTAGGCGTATTCGTCGACGGCAGCGACGTCGCCGGTTCTCAGCCAGCCGTCGGCGGTGAATTTTTCAGGGTCCTGCTCGACGTTGTGGTACGAGCCGGTGATGTAGGGTCCGCGCACCTGCAGTTCACCGACATCGCGGTTGTTCCATTCGCACTCGTTGCCGTCTTCGCCGACGATGCGCAGTTCGACCAGCGGCACCGGCACGCCCTGCAGGGCCATGCGCGCGAAGGTTTCGTCTTCGGTCATGCCGGCCAGTTCGGCCTTGGTATAGGCGATCGTCGCGACCGGGGAGGTTTCGGTCATGCCCCAGGCCTGCTTGATCACGATGCCATGTTTGGCGAACACCCGGATCAAGGATTCCGGCACCGCCGAGCCGCCAACCAGGCTGCGCATGCCGGCTGGCAGCTGCCAGCGGCCCGGGTTCGCCTCGTAGTTCTGGATCATGGTGAGCCAGATGGTTGGCACGCCCAGCGACAGGGTGGGCGGATCGACCTGCATCTGGTCGAGCAGGTCGTCGGCATGCAGATGCGGGCCGGGGAACACCAGTTTGGCGCCGACCATGATCGCGATGTAGGGAATGCCCCAGGAATTGGCGTGGAACATCGGCGTGACCGGAAACACCACATCGTTGTTCGACAACGCGGACAGATCAGGCAGCGCCGCGACCAGCGAGTGCAGGACGGTTGATCGGTGTGAATACACCACGCCCTTGGGCCGCCCGGTCGTACCCGAGGTGTAGCACATCGCGATCGGGTCGTTCTCGTCGTGCGGCGCGTAGTCGAAGCCGCCCGGTGCCTGGGCGAGCAGCTGCTCATAGTTGTCGAACCCGGCCGGCACGGGCGCGCCGCTGAACGGAAATACGATCACGCGCTCGAACTTATGCAGCGCCTTGAACTGCTCGTACAGGGGCAGCAGGATGTCGTCGATGATCAGGAACCGGTCTTGTGCGTGCCCCGCGATCCAGCCGATCTCATCGGGCGACAAACGCAGGTTCAGGGTGTGCATCACGCCACCGGCCGCCGGGATGCCGAGATAGCACTCGAGGTGCGCATGGTGGTTCCAGCACAAGGTGGCGACACGATCGCCCTTTTGCAGCCCGGCCGCGAGCAGGGCCGCCGCGAGCTGTCGGGTGCGCCGGTAATAGTCGGCATAACTGTGACGCACGTAAGTTTTGTCGGGCAGCCGTGAAACGATCTCCGAGCGCGGGAACAACTTGCCGGCACGCTCGAGAAAATGGTTCAGCGACAGGGGAACGTTCTGCATCGTTGCGCGCATCGGGGTCTCCGGGGAATTTGCATCGTTCAAGGTAAATTCAGGCCAGCAGCCAGTCGGCCGTTGCCAATGCGTCAGATTGGCTGGTTCCACCCGCCAGATCGACGACGCCTGGCCACCAGACGCCATCGGGCGGGTTCCTCACCTTGTCGTCGTCGATCAATTGCACGACGACCGACGCCAGTTCCAGACTCAGGCCGTTGCTCGGGGTGCTCAAGCGCAACTCGAATGATTCCGTCGGCTCGCCGATTTCGTCGCCGCTGGCGAACAGCGTGAAGTTGAGGCGCGATTCGCCGGCAGCGAAGCTCAGGGTCCGGATGGGTGATGAGCCGAATCCGCTGCGTTGGAGATCGATGTCGCTGGTGATTATCAGTGGTTCGAGCGGAATTATCTGCAGGGTCACCGTGGCTGGACTGTCGAGAGAACCGCTGCGCACGATCGAATACGCCAGGCTGCCCGGTGTTTGCGCGCTGCCCTCGAGCAGCTTGTCCGGTGCCGGCTGCGAGAAGCCGATCAGCCCGCGGCTCTTGAGTTCCTGGACCGGTGATGTCCGGTTTGCAGCAATGCTGTAGGTGCCGATCTGGTTGCCTTGTGACGAAACATCCAGGAAGAACGCGGCGCTGCCGGGTGCGGTATAGGCGAGGCTCACGAAGCCGGCATTGGCGCTGTTCCCGACCTGTGCCACGACCACGCCTTGCGCATCGCGCAAGGCCAGCACCGGCGCCACCCCACGCGCCTCGCCGCTGATTGTGAAGGTATAGCTGCCCGTCTCGAGTGTGGTTTGCAGCCAGTCGTGGTCACCCGATACCTCGATGCGGCCACTTGAATTCTGTCCGGGCACAACACGCCCGGTGGTCTGGTTGGACTGTGGAAAATCGTCGGTCGCCGCGACCTGAGAGACGGCAAGGTTCAGACGATAGCTGCCGGTGGCGCTGGCCGCACCGGCAGCCGCGAAGTAGTAGCTGCCGCTGATCGACGGGGTGAACTCGATTCTCGCGGCGCTGCCGCCGCCGGAGTTGTCGTCAGCAACCAGGAAGTTGCTATTGCTGCGCCAGATCGACAGCAGCGGGTCGGCCAGCGGGCTGCCAGCCGCGGGCAGCAGGTCCGCGATGTATCGGCGACCGGCTTCGAGGTTTGTTTCGAACCAATCGGTATCGCCGGCCGTCTCGATCCGTCCTGCGGCACTCCCGCCCACCGTTATTCGACCAGTGCTGGCGCTGGAGCCAGCGTAGTCGTCGCTGGCGGGGCTCTCGGCAATGGGCGGTGCGTAGAACGAAATGCCTTCCGATCGCCAGAAGCCCAACTTGACTGCGGCGTCACGCTCCTGGGGGTTGATCGTGTAGAGGTAGGCGCCGTTGTTCAGATTGGCGAGGCGGTAAACAGCCAGCGCGCCACCTGTCGAAGGATCGGCAACCGAAAAAGTCGATCCCTCGAAGCGCATGTTTGGATAGTTGACGATCGTCGCATCGCGTTCGGCGGTGCTGCCGGTGTAGAAGTAGCCACCATTCGACAGATTGGCGAATCGAAAGACCGGCAGGCCTGAGCCCGAGTCGGCATATCGTTGAAAGCCGACTCCCTCCGGGCGGAAATCGGGATATGAAACCAGGATCTGATCGCGCTCGGTGGCGTTGCCGGTGAAAAAATAGGCGCCATTGGACACCTTGGCAAAACGATAGACCGGCGCAACGCCGCCGCCATCGTCGTCGCGGATCAGGCCCTGGATGGTCGAGATCGCGCCGGTCGCGTTGCCCGCCGGCGCGACCAGACGCAGACTGAATCGCTCGTCGCCTTCAGGCGTGCTGTCGCCTTTGATCGCCACCTGGAATACGGTGGTGCTGACCCCCGGCCCGAATACGACCGGAATGGCGCCCAGTGCGCTGTCGAATCCGCTCAGGTTCAGATCGAAATCGGCATTGCTGGTCTGCTCGTTGACGATTTCGACTAAAGCGCTCGTGGTGGCGGTGGACGATCCGGCGCGCTCGACCGCGATCGAGATCAGGCGATCGCCATGGGTGCCCTCGATTTCGGTGGTCGCGGCAATCGCGAACGAGTAGGTATTGGTGTAGACGCCACGCGGCTCTGGCGCAATCGATACGATGTAGGTGCCGGTGCCGCCCGCAAAGAAAGAGCCCGGCTCCAGGTAGTAGCTGCCACTCGTGGTTGGTGCGTAGACGATGAGCGAATCGACGACGCTCGACACGATCGCCCCAGATGAGTTGACGGTGGTGACGATGTCGTCGTCATTGGTGGCGATGATCCGGCCGCTGGCATCGCGCAGGCGCAGGATCGGATCGGCAAGGTCCAAAGAGCGGACGCGGAATTGATAGGCGTTCCCCGAGATCAGATCGACACGGTAGTAGTCGACATCCGCTGCGTTCTCCAGCCGCCCGAGCGACCATTCGGCGCCGCCCAGGGCTCTGGTGGTGGCAATGCTGCCGGCCGCGTCCGGGTCCGCTTCGGCCGCGCTGAGGGCGCGGATCGAGTAGGCGCCCAGGCTGGCGTCAGCCGAACCGACTTTCAGGAAATAGGTGCCGCCATTGGCGATGTAATAAGGAATGCGCGCGCCCAGTCCGGGGCCGCGATCGTCGTCGCGCAGCAGTATGGTGGCACCGGTTGGGTCGAGCAGCTGGAGCGCAGGGTTGAACAGCGCGGACGCGCTGCCGGGGTCGACTTCAAACTGGTAGAACGCGCCGCTTTCCAGGTTGACCCGAAACCAGTCCTGATCGAGGGCGCGTTCGATGCTGCCGGTCAGTGTTCGGTTGCGACCTACCGTCAGAGTGCCCGGTGCGCTGCCTGGCCCGGCTTCGCTGCCGGTGTAGTCATCGGCGGCTTGCGGGGTGAACCGGGCCGCGATCGTATAGGCGCCGGTGAACGAGGCCGACCGGTTCGACGACTGGGCATCCAGGTAGTGGACGCCGCTGGCCGCCGGCGTGAATACGATCTGCGACGCGGTGGTGCCGGCACCGGCATTGTCGTTGAATACCAGTTCGGCGCCCTGGGCATTGCGCAGGCGCAGCGAGGGATCGGCCAGGGCATTGCTCGTCGCGCCTTGCAGGTCGAACTGGTACTCGGTGCCCGCGTTCAGTGTCACGCGAATCCAGTCGGAGTCGCCTTCGTTTTCGAGCGCTCCATTCAAGGTGGCGCCGATCGCCAGCGTCGCCGTGGTCGTGGCGTCTGCGCTGAAATCATCAGGGAAGTCGTCATTGCGGATCACCACCGACGCCGATGCGGTAGTAATGGATGCGCCGACCGGCGCTGGACTGGCGAATGAAATCGCCAGGCTGAACGTTTCGTCGGCTTCGACGAAGGCATCGCCCTGGATGTTGACAATGACCGACCTGGTGGCCTCATTGGCAGCGAAACTGAGCGAACCGGCGGGTAGCACGCCGCCAAAAAAATCATCGGCGCCGGCCTGCGCGCTGGTGACCGTGTAGTTCACGACGGCCGGGCCGGCGGTGTCGCCGGTGCGGGTCACGGTGAAGGCGGCGTTGGCGGTGCGCCCCGTGAAGCCCTCGGCGATCGACGTCGCACCGGCGCTGACCGTGTAGAACGACGGCCCCGGCGGGAACAGCACGGCCGACACCACATAGCTGCCCGTCAACGAGCCGATGCCCGCGGCCGCGAGGAAGTGGGTGCCTGAATAGCCGGCGGTGTAGACGAATTCGGCGTTGTTGCCCTGGCCGGGAGCGTTGTCGTTGTAGCCGAGCTGATCGAGGGTGCTGTTGTAAATCGCGAAAGCGGGGTCGGTAAGGGGCGCGACCGTGCCGCCGCGCACGTTGAACTTGTAGCGTTGTCCGGCCGCGAGGGTGATCGAGAACAGATCGATGTCTAAGGCCGTTTCGATCTGGCCGGTGGTCGATCCGCCGATTGTCACGCGGCCGGTGGTGGCGCTATTGGCGCTGTAGTCGTCAGCCATGAATGGGTGCTCCCGGACGTTGGCGCAGGCTCACAGGAAGAGCGCTCGCAGAGTGACCGATCGAAGAGCTCTCAATGGTATCCACATCGTTCAGCAGGGCGCGAGCGCCGAACGGCCGGCAAACCGCGCTGCCGCCCCGAGCGATTCTTCGATGCGCAGGCATTCGTTCCACTTGGCCATGCGCTCCGAGCGCGAGAACGAACCGACTTTCAATTGCCCGGCATGCCAGCCGATCGCCAGGTGCGCGATCGCGACGTCCTCGGTTTCGCCCGAGCGCGCCGAGATCACCGTGCGCCAGCCGGCCGCGCGTGCAGCATTCAAGGCGGCCCGTGTCTCGGTCACGGTGCCGGCCTGATTGAGCTTGATCAGCGCGCAGTTGCAGGCGGGCAGGGCGGCAGCGTCGCGGATGCGCGCTGCATCGGTGACCAGATAGTCGTCGCCGATGATCTGCAGGCGGGCGCCGAATTGGCGGGTGAATTCGATGAGTCCGGCCTCGTCGTCCTCGGCCAGGGGGTCTTCGATCGACACGATCGGGTAGGCGTCGATCCAGCGGCCGAGCATCTCGATCATACCGGCGGTGTCGAGTTCGCGCCGTTCGAGTCCCAGGCGATAGCGCCCCGCGGCGCCGAATTCGGAGGCGGCGATGTCCAGCGACAACGCGATGTCGCTGCCGGGCCGCAGGCCGGCGTGTTCGATGGCACGCACCAGCATCTCGAGCGCCTCTTCGTTGGCCTCGAACACCGGCCAGTACCCGCCCTCGTCGGCCACGCCCTGCCGGCGCCCGGCGGCCTGCATGAGCGCACCGGCCGCGCCATAGACCTCGGCGGTCATCTCGAGCGCCTGCGCGAATGAACTCGCGCCCAGCGGCATGACCATGAAGTCCTGGACGTCGACCCGACGGCCAGCGTGCGCGCCGCCGCCAAAGATCTGGATCTCGGGCAGGGGAAGGGTGACCTCATCGGTTCCGGCCAGGTGGCGCCACAAAGGCAGCCGCCGCGCCGCGGCTGCCGCGTGCAGCACCGCGAGGCTGGCCGCCACCAGGGCATTGCCGCCGAGCCGCGATTTGTTCGGCGTGCCGTCGAGCGCGATCAGCGCCGCGTCGATATCGGCCTGGTCATCGGCGGCACGCCCGAGCAGCAGCGGCGCAATTTCTTCGCGGATGCCGGCCAGCGCCTGCGACACATCGAGCCCGCCCAGGCGCGAACCACCGTCGCGTCGTTCGATGGCCTCGCGCGAGCCGCGGGAGGCGCCTGCAGGCGCTATGCCACGCCCGGCACTGCCATCGACCAGCGTGATCTCGACCTCGACGGTCGGTCGGCCGCGGGAGTCCCAGATCCGGCGGCCGTGGACCGCGCGGATGCGGTTGTCACCAGGGGCGGGAGGGTTCGTCATTGGCGGTATCTTCGGAAAAAAGTGTCTGGTGTTCAGGCGAGGTGCAGGCCGGCCACCATCGCCGCGCGCACCTGCGCGAGGGAGTCGGGCGGTGTCAGCAGCAGGCCGCGCGCCAGGTGGCGCACCGGTGCGCGCCGGGCGTCGTTGTCCAGATACTCGACCGGTGACTTGCCATCGATTCGAGCCAGCAGCAGACCGCCCAGCAGCCGTGCCGCGCGGCCTTCGAGCCGCGTGGGCGATTCCCAGTCGACACCGTGCCGATAGCCCTGCCAGAGCGCGTCGAAACAGGCTAGATAGGCGCCGGCGGCGGCCGGGCGCCAGGCGCATTTGAGCAGCAGGTGATTGAGCACGAAGGCCAGGTCGAACGCCGGGTCGCCGTACCAGGCGCATTCGGCGTCCAGGATGACCGGGCCACCGGGTCCGCACAGAATATTCTTGGGGCTGACGTCGCCGTGGACCAGCGCCAGCCGGGTGCGCGCGGTGGTATCGATCAGCGCGTTCAGGGCGGCCGCACAATCCGGGTGAGCGAGTGCCGTCGCGCCCAGATAGGGATCGAGGCGCAGCGCGAAGAAGTTCTGGTCGTAGGCGAAGCGCGCGGCCAAGTCGGGGCGCCGCGCGGTGGCCGCATGGATAGCCACCAGCGCGCCCGCCACCTGGCGCGCGACATCGACATCGGCCTGGCCGTCCAGCAGGTGGGCTTTCCAGACCGGATAATCCTGCGGGTCGAGGTAGGCCATCGCAAAGGCACGCGATGCCTGGTCTTCGCCCAGCACCACCGGTACGCGGCCCGGCACGATGGCGGCTGCGACCCGCAACCACGCAACCTCGGCGGTATTGCGTTCGACCGGCGCCAGCCACTCGGCCGCCACCTTCAGACGGGCCAGCGCGGTCTTGACGCAGAGGGGTCCAGCGCGGGTCTGCGCGCGCACGATCAGCGAGGACACACCACCGGTGAGCGGCTCGAGAACCGGCGTTTCATCCGGCGCGATCAGCCCCATTCGGCGCAGCGCTGCGATCAGGGTCGTGGTGTCGGATGGCGCCAGCGTCGTCATGCGCTGATTCTCCCATGAGGAAGTGCGGGCCCGGCGGGCTTCGGCCACAATGCGGATCCGCTGGCCGTAATCGGCCACTGCGCAATCTGAGTATCGGAATCGTCTGCATGACAAGCCCTCACCTGCTGGTTCTCGGTGATCCCCAGGCACGCCACTTCAAGCTGCTTTCGAATCTGCCCGCCAGCACCTCTCTGGTCGTCACCGCCGACCCGGCGGCCGCTGCCGCCAACGCCTCGCGCGCCACTGCCATTCTGTGCGACCTGGGACGCGCCGACCTGCTCGAGGGCGTCATAGGCCAGGCGCCCCAGCTGCGCTGGGTGCATTGCCTGTCGGCTGGTGTCGAGACATTGCTGTTTCCGGGCATGCTCGCGCACCCGGCCATCCTCACCAATGGCCGCGGCATGTTCAAGCGTTCGCTGGCCGAGTTCGTCATCGCCGGCTGCCTGTTTTTCGCCAAAGACATGCGCCGCCTGCGCGCGAACCAGGCCAACGGCGCCTGGGAGCCGTTCTACATGCAGGAACTCCACGGCCGCACCATGGCGATCGTCGGTTATGGCGAAATCGGCCGTGCCAGTGCCCGGCTGGCCAAGGCCTTCGGCATGCGGGTGCTGGCCTATCGGCGGCGCCCCGAATTGTCTGAAGACGACCCGCTGGTCGACAAGGTGTACGGTCACGGGCAGCTCACCGAAATGATCGCGCTGGCCGACTACATCTGCGCCGCGGCGCCCAGCGTGCCCAGTGCCACGGGTCTGATCGGGGCCGCCGAATTCGCGGCGATGAAGCCCGGTGCAGTGATCGTGAACGTGGGCCGTGGCCCGACGATCGTCGAATCTGAACTGATCGCCGCGCTGACCAGCGGGCGCATCCGCGGCGCCGTGCTCGATGTTTTCGATACCGAACCGCTGACCGCCGGCCACCCTCTGTATGGCCTGGACAATGTGCTGTTTTCGCCGCACTGTGCCGATCGGGTCGAAGGCTGGCTGGACACCGCGATGACCGTGTTTCTCGAGAACTACTTGCACTTCGCGGCCGGCGAGCCCTTGCTCAATATCGTCGATAAACAGGCAGGTTACTGAAAGAAAGTTGCCCCATGCGCGACCTTCGCATCAAGACCAC
>JAYVOV010000132.1:0-2381 GCA_043757735.1 Burkholderiaceae bacterium | reverse complement strand
TCGTCAAGGCCGCCGGCATCAAACCTGAATGAGGCGGGCGCGGCCGGACCAGGTGGCGTGCAGCAGGGCGGCGATCAAGACCAGCACCAGCGCCTGGGCGGGCATCGACCTACACGGACTGAGCGGGGTCGCGCTGCAGCCGCCTGATCGCCGCCGTCACCCGCAGCGGCTCATCGGTGAGCAGCAGGCGTGACACCCGCGGGATCAGATCGGACACATCGGCGAGCAGCACCTCGCGCTTGATCGGCAGCAGGCTGGCGGCGTGCATCGAGAACTCCTGCAGGCCCATGCCGAGCAGCAGCCGCGTCGCGCCCAACTCACCCGCCAATTCACCGCACACCGCCACCGGCTTGCCAATCCGACGTGCTGCGCGGATCGTCATGGCGATCAGCTTGAGCACCGCCGGATGGTAAGGATCGTAGAGTTGTGCCACCGAGTGGTCGGCACGATCAATGGCCAGCGTGTACTGAATCAGGTCGTTGGTGCCGATCGACAGGAAGTCGAGACGCCGAAGAAACGCGTTCACCGACAGGGCGGCGGCCGGCACCTCGATCATGCCGCCGACCGGCACATGATCCGAGAACGCTTGCGAGCGATCGAGCAACTGTTGACGGGCGCGTTCAATCATGACCAGCGACTGTTCGATCTCATGATTGTGCACGAGCATCGGGATGAGAATGCGCACCGGTCCGTGCGCCGACGCTCGCAGGATGGCGCGCAGCTGCGCCAGGAACATGTCGGGTTCGGCCAGGCAGAGCCGGATAGCCCGCTGACCCAGCGCCGGATTGGGCGAGACTGCGGCGATCGGTTCGTCGAGCGCCTTGTCTGCACCGATATCCAAGGTGCGGATCGTGACCGGCTTGCCGCGCATGGCCAGCACCGTTGCCCGATAGGCTTCGTACTGCTCGTCTTCCGAGGGCAGGTCGCGCCGGTTCATGAACAGGAATTCCGAGCGAAACAGGCCAATCCCATCGGCGCCCGCCTCGCGAGCCATCTGCGCCTCCTCGGGCAGCTCGATGTTGGCGTACAGACCAATGCGAACACCGTCCAGGGTGTTGCCGGGCACATGAATCAGGCGGCGAAGTTTTTCGCGCTCGAGCAGCCCGGTGGCCTGGCGATGGCGGTACTCGGCCAGCAGCGATTCGTCGGGCGCGACAATCACCATGCCGGCCTCGCCATCGAGGATCAGCCATTCGTCGTCTTCGATCAGTTCGCTGGCGCTGTGCAGCCCGACCACCGCCGGCACGTTCATGCTGCGCGCCAGGATGGCGGTGTGCGAGGTAGTGCCGCCGAGATCGATCGCAAAACCCAGCGCGTGCTTCAACGAAAGCATGTCGCTGGGCGCGATATCGGCGGCCACGTAGATGGCCGGCTCTCCCGCTGAACGGATGCCGCGCATGCCGGCCAGCTCCTTGAGCACGCGGTCGGTGACCTGCTGGACGTCGCGGCCACGCTCGCGCAGGTAGGGGTCGTCGAACTCGGCGAACTGCAGTGCCAGATGATCGGCCTGCGACGAAACCGCCCATTCGGCGTTCCAGCCCTGCCCGCCGACATGGTCCATCGCGGCCTCGGCCAGCGAGGGGTCGTCGAGAATCATGGAATGCACTTCGAGCAGCGCGCGCGCCTCCGACGGCGCATCGGGCGGCAGCTCTTCGGCCAGTGCCGCGATGTCACGCTTGACCTCGTCGATCGCCAGGCGCAGCCGTGACTGTTCGGCTGCGCGCAGTTCTTTGGCGATGTGATACCGCGCCACGTCGATGCGGTGCGATTCGAGCACCCGGGCACGGCCGATGACGATGCCCCCGCCAATGCCGGTGCCGTTGATGCTGAACACTCAGATCTCCTCGCCGAAACCGGACGCGATCAGCTCGGCCAGTGCCGCCGCCGCTTCGATTTCGTCCGGTCCAGTCGCTTCGATCAGCAGCGTGGTCCCCTTGGCTGCGGCCAGCATCATCACCCCCATGATGCTCTTGGCATTGATGCGCCGGGCGCCCTTGGCCATCCACACTTCGGACTGAAAGCGGGTGGCCAGCTGTGTGATCTTGGCGGAAGGGCGCGCGTGCACACCCAGCTTGTTGACGATGACCGCCTCAATGCGCTGCATCGGATTCGCCGTCTGGGCTGGCTGGGGCTGCCGGGGCGGGCAGTACGGCCTTCACTTCGACGATGCCGCTCTTGGCGCTTTCAATGAGCATGGCAGCGAGCTCTTCAAGCGGGCAGCGGCGATTGCCGAGCGCCTTGAGCAGCATCGGCAGGTTGACGCCAGCGATGACGACTACCCGGTAGGGCTCGGCCAGGCCCATCGCAATGCGTGACGGGGTGGCGCCGAACACATCGGTCAGTACCAGCACGCCACTGCCATCGTTGATGCGCGACATCAG
>JAYVOV010000131.1:0-2385 GCA_043757735.1 Burkholderiaceae bacterium | reverse complement strand
TCAGTTCGCTGATCACCAGCCGGCCGTCGAGCAGATCGCGCCAGCGCCAGCTCAGGCGCAGGTCGCGAAGATCGACGCTCGGCCCGTTGGGATCGCGCCATTGCAGACGAGCGATCCGCGCGCCCTCAAAAAGTGCGCCATGTGCCCGCTCCACCGACAGGCGCCCGGCGCTCGCGCTCACCGCGCGCTCGAGCGCGATGTGCAGCAGCCGGTCCTGCGCCAGCCAGACGGCAAACGCGCCGACACCAGCCACCAGCAGCAGCACCGTTGATATGGCCAGCCAGCTGCGCCGTCTCATGATCTAAAAACTGTAGCCGACGGAAAAATGCAGACGAATTCGTTGATCGCGCTGGCCATAAGCGAGATCGAGATTGATCGGGCCGATCGGCGAACGCCACCTCGCGCCCACGCCATAACCCACCGCAGGCCGCCACTGCGAAAGGGCGTCGACGACATTGCCCGCATCGACGAAGGCCGCCCCCCACCAGTTGCCGCTGACCGGGTGCTGGTACTCGAGGCTGCCCAGCGCCAGCACCCGGCCACCGACGAGCGCGTCGCCCTGCCGCAGACCCAGTCCAAGAAAGCGGTAGCCGCGCACCGACTGCGCGCCGCCGGCGCGAAACAGGTTCTGCGAAGGGATGTCTTCGCGCGCGTTGGAGATCACCCAGCCGCCCTCGAGCAGGCCGATCACGACGCCGTGCGCGAGCGGTCCATCGCCCGGCATTGGCCAGAACCGCATGGCGCGCCCGTACACCCGCGCGAAGCTGCGCTCAGACCCCAGCCCTTTCAAGGCGCCCGACAGCTGGGTGCTGATGGTGTAGCCCGCGCGCGGATCGACGCGTGAATCGAGGCGTCGAATGCTCCAGGCCCAGCCAAGCGTCAAGGCCGAACGGTTGTCTCGGGCCGACTCGCCGCCGCCCAGATCGACCACGCTGCCTTCGGTCTGGTACTGCAGGGACACGAACGACTCGATGAACTCGCCCCGCTTGCCGCGGCCGGCATAAATGGTCTGGGTGCGCGTGAACTCGCCCAGGGTGTCCAGGCGTTCACTGCGCAGCCCCGCCTGCCAATAGTGGCCGAACGCGTCCTGCGGCGTTCGAACCGTGGCGAACGCCCTGCTGTGCACCGATTCGATCAGCAGGCCCGACTCCACCAGCCAGCCCCGGCCCAGCAGATTGCGGTGCTCGTAGCCCAGCAGCGCGCGCGGACCCTTGTCGGTGGAATAGCCGAGCCCGGCGGTGATGCGTTGCTGCTGACGTTCGGTCAGCTCGACGATCAGCGGCACGCGCTCGAGGCTGGCATTTTCTTCGACCGCCACCAGATCGGGCAGCACCGAAGCGGCAGCGAATTGCCCGGCTGCCCGCAGCCGCTGCTGGAACAGCAGCAGCGCATCGAGCGAATACGGGTCGCCTTCGTCGAAGGGGCGAAGGTCGTCGACGATGCCGCGCGGGTAACGCTGCAGACCCTTGACGACCAGCGGGCCGAAACGCAGCCTCGGCCCGCTGTCGAGCACAACGCTCAATTGGGCGCTGGTCAGCTCCGGGTCGACACGGGCATGGCTGTCAGCCACGCGGGCGCGCAGGTAGCCCGCCCCTTGCAGTTCCTCGATCAGCAGCCGCTTGCCCAGTTCCCACTCGCCGGTGCGAAAAAAACTGCCGGTCGGCAAAGGCCAGCGATCGGCCAGACGAGCAGCGATCGGCTCGCCGCGCGCGGCGCCCTGCAGGGTCAGATCGAACAAGGCCACCGTAGTGCGCGCACCGGCGTCGACCACCAGGCGCACCACTGGCGGATCGTTCGCGCCGCCAGTGCCAGGACGCAGGCTGACGGCCGATTTTGCGGAGAAATAGCCAGCCGCGCGCGCGATTGCGAGCGCTTCGTTCTGACCGCGTTCAATGAACAGCGGCAACTGCTCGGGGCTGAAATCGGGATCACTACGCCAGCGACCGAGCAGCGTGCGGGTCTGCAGCGCCTCGTTGAGCTCAGCAGGGGCTTCGATCTCGAGCCGGAAATTGACGCGAACCGGCGCCGCCGGGCGCACCCTGAAACCCGCGCCGGTTTCAGGGCGCGCCGGGGCTTCTTCTTCGGCCGCCGGCTGCGCGAACCCGGGGGCCGCGCAGAGCAGCAGGCACCAGGCCAGCAGGCGCGCGCGGTGCACTCATTCCCCGCGGCATTCGCGCCGGGCCATTTCAGCGCACGACGGTCTGTGGTTCGCCGGCGGGCCGCACCACGATCATACCGATGCGGCTGACGACTTCGCCCTGCGCGTTCAGCCGGGTGATTGCCTCGTCCGCGTCATCGGGCGCCATGACCACGACCATGCCGATACCGCAATTGAATACCCGGTGCATCTCGGCATCGGCAATCTGGCCCTGCTGCTGCAGCCAC
>JAYVOV010000130.1:0-2388 GCA_043757735.1 Burkholderiaceae bacterium | reverse complement strand
CCCATGTGGTACACCCGGTCGACCGGCGTGCCCAGGTTTTCCTTGAAGCCGTTGTGCTTGGCTTCTTCGATCATGGCCTCGACGGTCTGCGGGTCGTTCAATGCCGCCAGGCGATCGGCCAGAGCGGGCATGCGCTGCACGCGTCCCCAGGCCGCGCCGCGAACCGGCAGCGAGGCCTGCAGGCCGTAGATCATGCCGGAGCCGCGTACCTGGGTGATCGCGGTGATATCGCGCCCGACGCAGATTTCTTCCAGCGCGTCGCGGCGTTGTGCCGCCAGCGCCAGATCGCCGCCACCGGCGCCGTAGCTGAAGAGCACGCGGCTATTGGTCGAGTCGGCGATGTTTTTCAGCAGGCTCAGTTCGGCGCCGACCGCCTGCACCAGGCCGTTGCGCTCGGCCACCGCCCTGGCGATGGCGATCAGTTCCGATTCGTCGGCAAACGTGCCGGGAATGGCCCGGCCATCGGGCAGTTTGTGCATGGCGAATCGGTTGATCGAAAAACCCGACGCGCCGGCGTCGATCGACTTTGCAACGACCTCCGTCATGCGGCGCAATTCGTCCGGGGTGGCCTGTTCTTCGACTGCCCGCTCACCCATGACATAGAAGCGCACTGCGCTGTGCCCCACCAGGCCCGAGATGTTGATGCCTGGCTGGATCTTCTCGACGGCATCCAGATACCCGCCGTAGTCTTCCCAGGTCCAGGGTAGACCCGTCAGGATGGCGTTGCGCGGAATGTCTTCCACCGTCTCCATCATGCCGGCGAGCAGTTCGCGGTCACTGGGCTTGCAGGGCGCGAAGGTGACGCCGCAATTGCCGAGCAGTGCAGTCGTCACGCCATGCCAGCTCACCGGCGTGCAGTCGGGGTCCCAGCCGATCTGCGCGTCGAAGTGGGTGTGAATGTCGACGAAACCCGGCGTCACGGTCATGCCTTCGGCATCGATCTCGCGATGGCCCGCACCGTCCAGTCGGCCAAGCGCGGTGATGATTCCGTTTTCGATGCCGATATCGCCGCGAACGGCTTCGGTTCCGGTGCCGTCGACGAGGCGTCCGCCGCGGATGACAAGGTCATAGGCCATGAGGTGTTCCCCTGTTGATGCGTTCAAACGTTTGCAGAAACCAACCAGGGACCCAGTCTCCCATCGATCGGGTCGGCGTGCCGAGCCAGTATCGATGCGGGCGCGGCGCTTTGGCATGGAAAGAGAGACGCTGGCGCCGGAAAATGGAAAACCAACGACTCGACGCCAGGCTGTTCAAGCAGTATTGACCCAGCATCAACCCTTGAGAGAAAACACATGCGTTCGACCCCACCCGATTCCCGTGCGCCCGGCGCCGGTTCCGCGACAGACGCCGGCACGCGGCTTCCCGTTCTCCAGCCCGATCAGCTGACCCCTGCGCAGCACAAGACACTGGACGCGATTCTGTCTGGCCCGCGGGCGGCGGGTGACCCCAATGCCGTCACCCGGCTGCTCAAGGGCGGGCCGTTCAACGCGTGGCTGCGCAGCCCGGAACTGGGCGACCGCCTGCAGCGGGTGGGGGCGTACATTCGTTACGACTCGTCGCTGCCATTGCGCCTGAACGAATTCGCGATTCTGATCACCGCGCGGGTCTGGACCTCGCAATACGAATGGTTCGCGCATCATCCGATCGCGCTGCGCGCCGGCCTCGATCCCCGTCTGGCCGAAGAGCTCGCGCAGGGCAAACGGCCGCAGGCTATGGCCGACGACGAAGCCGCAGTTCATGATTTCTGCCTGCAACTGCATCGCGAAAAACAGGTTGACGATGTCAACTATCAGCGAGTGCTGGAACTGTTTGGCGAGCGTGGCGTGGTTGACCTGATCGGCGTGTGCGGCTACTACACTGCGGTCTCGATGACGCTCAACGTGGCCCGGGTTGCCCTGCCCGAAGGCACGGAGCCGCCGCTCAAGCCGCTGGGCTGAGTCACTCCAGGTACATCGCCGCGAGCTGCCCGCGCTCGCGCGCGCTCACGCCGAGATACTCGAGATACTGGTCGACACCACCGTGTGCTTCATCGACTGCCTGCAGCGCGGCTTCCAGGTACTCGATCCGCACTTTCTGCAGCACATCGAGGACTTCCTCAGGCACGTCCAGGGCGGAACTGGTGCGGGCACGCCGGTACAGCGTATTGGTGAGCAGGAAATCTTCCCTCACCACCGCAAGCGGCACGCCCAGCGCCAGCAAAATGAGCGCTGCCGCGAAACCGGTTCGATCCTTGCCGGCGGTGCAGTGAAACACCAGCGGTGCATCGCTGGCCAGCAGATGGCGGAACAACTCGGCGAATCTTGGTCCATTGCTGCTGACGAATCCGCGGAAGGTCTGCTGCATCTGGGCGATTGCGTCATCGGCGCTCAGTCGCCTGCCCGCGTGCTG
>JAYVOV010000129.1:0-8776 GCA_043757735.1 Burkholderiaceae bacterium | reverse complement strand
GCAACGGCCCGTTTCGGCAGATCGAGGTTGAGGGCGAGTTCGTTGGGGGTCACGGATAAATTCCCGATAATGAGCGGGTCACAGACAGGCATCAGCTTAACCCACCGGCCTGCGCCGTCCTGCGGGCGTTGCGGCCGGTCGGACGGAAATTGCGTTCGAGCTCGCGATCAAGCATCTTTGGGGTGCGTATCGGGCAGTGATATCTGCAACAGGACCGAAGGACAGTAGTGACTGATGAATGCAAGGTGTCGTCGGGTGCCGGCATAGATGAGCACCTCCTCAAGACCATCGGTGTGGCGCCCGCCGAGGCCGCGCCCATCGATCTGATGCAGGCGCTGGCGCAGGTGGCCCGGGAGCAGCTCTCGCGCCGCTGGGTCGAGACCCAGGCTGCCGATCGGGCGAGCAAGGCGCGCCGCGTCTATTACCTGTCGATGGAGTTTCTGATCGGTCGCACCCTGGGCAACGCGCTTGCCGCCCTCGACATGACCGACGGCGCCGCGCAGGGCCTGGCGCAGCACGCGCAGCGCCTCGAGGACATCGCCGAACAGGAACCCGATGCCGGCCTGGGCAACGGCGGTCTGGGCCGCCTGGCGGCCTGTTTTCTCGATTCGATGGCAACCCTCGGTCTGCCATCGCTGGGCTACGGCATTCGCTACGAGTACGGCATGTTCGCGCAGGAAATCCAGCGCGGCTGCCAGGTGGAATATCCCGATCCCTGGCTGGCCAACGGCACCCCCTGGGAGTTTGCGCGGCCGGGGGTGAGTTACCCGGTGCATTTCGGCGGCTGGGTCGAGCACCAGGACGGCCATCCCATCTGGCGCGCGGCCGGTGAAGTGGCGGCCAAGGCCTACGACATGGTGGTGCCGGGCCACGGCACCGACAAGGTCAGCACCTTGCGGTTGTGGAAGGCGGTCGCACCCGAGCACATCGACCTGCATGCCTTCAATACCGGCGACTATGCCCGCGCAGCCGGCGTCAAGAACAAGTACGAAAACATCTCCTGGGTGCTGTATCCCAACGACAGCACGCCGGCCGGTCGTGAGCTGCGCCTGCGCCAGGAGTACTTTTTTGTCGCGGCATCCGTTCAAGACATCCTCGGGCGCCACCTTGCCGAACACGGCGGCCTCGTCAACCTTGCCGATAAAGTCGCCATTCATCTCAATGACACGCACCCGGCCATCGGGGTTGCCGAACTGATGCGGCTGCTGTGCGATGTCCACCACCTCACCTGGGACGATGCCTGGGCAACCTGCGGCCAGGTGTTCTCGTACACCAATCACACGCTGATGCCGGAGGCGCTCGAGACCTGGCCGGTGGCGCTGATGCAGCACGTGCTGCCGCGGCACCTGGAGATCATCTTCCGCATCAACCAGGCGTTTCTGGATTTCGCCGCCAGCCAGCGCCCTGGCGATCTCGGGTTTCTGTCGCGCCTGTCGCTGATCGAAGAGAACGGCGAGCGCCGCGTGCGCATGGCGCATCTGTCGATCGTGGGCAGCCACAAGGTCAACGGCGTGTCGGCCCTGCACTCCGATCTCCTGGTGAAGACCATCTTCGCCGACTTCGCCGCCTTGTGGCCCGAGCGGTTCACGAACATGACCAACGGCGTGACGCCGCGCCGCTGGCTGGCGCAGGCCAACCGCGGTCTGGCCGGGCTGCTGGATCGCACCCTCAGTCCGGCCTGGCGGCTCGACCTGGATCGCCTGAGCGCCTTGCGCGAGCGCCGCGACGACAGCGCCTTTCGCAACGAGTTCATCGCGATCAAGAAGGCGAACAAAGCGCGCCTCGGCAATTTCATCGCGCGTGCCACCGGCATCGTGGTCGACCCGGCCAGCCTGTTCGATATCCAGGTCAAGCGCATTCACGAGTACAAGCGCCAACTGCTCAACCTGCTGCATGTGGTCACGCGCTACCAGGCCATTTTGTCAGACCCGCAGGCCGACTGGGTGCCGCGCACGGTGATCTTCGCCGGCAAGGCCGCGTCCTCCTATCACATGGCCAAGAACATCATCCGGCTCATTCATGACGTGGGCGCTGTCGTCAACCATGATCCGCGGGCAGCTGGCCGCCTGAAGGTGGTGTTCGTACCCAACTACGGCGTGTCGGTCGCTGAACTGATCATGCCGGGCGCCGATCTGTCCGAGCAGATCTCGACCGCCGGCACAGAAGCTTCGGGCACCGGCAACATGAAGCTCGCGCTCAACGGCGCGCTGACCATCGGCACCGACGACGGCGCGAACATCGAGATCCGCGAGAACGTCGGCGACGAGAACATCTTCATCTTCGGTCTCAAGACGCCCGAGGTGCAGGCGCTGCGCCAGAGCGGCTATCAGCCGATGCGGCTCTATGAAAACAATCCGCGCCTGCGCACGGTGCTCGACGCCATCGCCGGCGGCGCGTTTTCGCCGCAGGAACCGGGCCGCTACCGGGCCCTGGTCGATTCCCTCTTGTGGGGTGGCGACCACTACCTGCTGCTGGCCGACTACGACGCCTATGTGCAGACTCAGCAGCGCGTCGACGCCTTGTACCGTGACCCGGGGCAATGGGCGGCGCGGGCCATTTCGAATGTCGCCGGCATGGGCGCGTTCTCGGCCGATCGGACCATTCGCGAGTACGCCCGCCAGATCTGGCATCTCGAAGCCCGCCCATGATCGGGCGCCGTCACCTCTCGAACGGCGTCTGAATGTGGTCCGAGGCCGAGATCGAACTGGTTCTGAATGCCGCACACCGCGATCCCTTCGCGGTGCTGGGGCCGCATGTCGATGCTGACGGCGTCTGCTGGCTGAGGGTCTTCGTGCCGGGCGCCCGCAGCATCCACGCGGTCGATGCAATGGCCGGCGTCGATCTCGCGGGGCTGACGCAGCGCCATCCCGACGGATTTTTCGAGGGCGTGCTGCCCCAGCCGGGTGCTGGCAGCTACCGGCTGCGGGTCGGCTGGCAGGACGGCGGCGAGAGCGTCATCGACGACCCCTATCGGTTCCCGCCGATGCTGGGCGAACTCGATGCCTGGCTGATCGCCGAGGGCACGCACCAGCGACCCTTCGAGGTGCTGGGTGCGGCGCCCTGCACGGTGCTCGCGACCCCCGGCACCCGCTTTAGTGTCTGGGCGCCGAACGCCTCGCGGGTCAGTGTGGTGGGCGACTTCAATCACTGGGACGGTCGCCGTCACGCTATGCGACTGCGCCGCGAATGTGGCGTCTGGGAGATCTTCCTGCCGGGCGTGGGGGTCGGCGCGCGCTACAAGTACGAGATTCACGACCGCGATGGCCAACTGCTGCCGCTGAAGGCGGATCCGTATGCGCTGGCCGCCGAGTTGCGCCCGGCTACTGCCAGCGTGGTGGCACTTCTGGCGCCGGTGATCGCACCCTCGGAGGCCCGCCGCCACGCCAACGCTCTTGGCGCGCCAATGAGCATCTACGAGGTTCATCTCGGGTCGTGGCGCCATGTGCCTGCCGATGAGCGAACCCAGGCCACGCCGTTTCCGGACTGGGACCGGCTTGCCGCTTCGCTGGTGCCCTATGCGCGTGAAATGGGTTTCACCCATCTCGAACTGCTGCCGATCAGTGAACATCCTTTCGATGGGTCCTGGGGGTACCAGCCGATCGGCCTGTACGCGCCGAGCGCGCGCTTCGGCGACCCGGCCGGCTTTGGTCGCTTTGTCAAACGCTGCCACGCCGAGGGCCTGGGTGTGCTGCTCGACTGGGTGCCCGCGCATTTCCCCAGCGATCCGCACGGGCTGGCCAATTTCGACGGCACCCACCTGTACGACCATGCCGACCCGCGCGAAGGCTTTCACCAGGACTGGAACACGCTGATCTACAACTTCGGGCGCGCCGAGGTGCGCAATTTCCTGATCGGCAATGCGCTGTACTGGCTGGAGCGTTTTGGCGTCGATGGCCTGCGTGTCGATGCGGTGGCGTCGATGCTGTACCGCGACTACAGTCGCCCGGCCGGGCAATGGGTGCCGAACATTCATGGCGGGCGCGAAAATCTCGAGGCCATCGACTTTGTTCAGCGGCTCAATGAAGCGGTGGGCGTGCAATGCCCGTACGCGGTGATGATGGCCGAGGAGTCGACCGCGTTCCCGGCCGTGTCGCGGCCGGTGTGGTCGGGTGGTCTGGGCTTTCACTTCAAATGGAACATGGGCTGGATGAACGACACGCTGGCCTACATGGCCCGCGACCCCATCCATCGCTGCTATCACCACAGTGAACTCACGTTCGGGCTGATCTACGCGTTCACCGAAAATTTCGTTCTGCCGATTTCGCACGACGAGGTGGTCCACGGCAAAGGCTCGCTGCTCTCGAAGATGCCAGGCGATCGCTGGCAGCAGTTCGCTAACCTGCGCGCCTATGCCGGGTTCATGTTCGGCCATCCCGGCAAGAAGCTGCTGTTCATGGGCTGCGAATTCGCGCAGGTACGCGAATGGAACCACGACGCTGAAATCGACTGGCATCTGCTCGACGACGCCGCGCATTCGGGTGTGCAGCGGCTGGTTGGCGACCTGAACCGGCTTTACACCGCCACGCCGGCTCTGTACGAACGCGATTTCGACAGTCTGGGTTTTGAATGGATCGAGCCGGCGGATTCCCAGCGCTCGGTGCTCAGTTTCCTGCGGCGCGGCGAACAACCGGGGTCACTGATCGTGGTGGTCTGCAATTTCACGCCGACCGTGCATCGCGGATATCGGGTCGGGGTGCCTGAGGCCGGGGTCTATCGCGAGCGCCTGAACACCGATTCACAGCACTACGGCGGCAGCAACGTGGGCACAGCCTTGGGTTCGCTCACCGCGCAGGCGCAGCCCGCTCACGGGCGGGCCTGGTCGCTGGAAATGACCGTGCCGCCGCTGGCCACCGTGTTCTTCGAGTGGACGCCGTGAGCCAGGCGATTGCCGCGCCGGCAGATGTGCATGTGCACGACCGGTACCCTGCCTTCTCAGTGGAGCCCGGCAACGCCTGGCCGCTCGGCGCGCACTGGGATGGCGAAGGCGTCAACTTCGCGGTTTTTTCGGTGCATGCGCAAAGCATCGAGCTGTGCCTGTTCGATACCGACGGGCGCCACGAGTACCGGCGCATCGCACTGCCACGGCGCACCCAGGATGTCTGGCACGGTTACCTGAGAGGCGCGGCGCCTGGCCAGGTCTATGGCTTGCGCGCCGGCGGCCCCTGGCGTCCCGGCGATGGCCTGCGCTTTAATCCCAATAAGCTGCTGCTCGATCCCTGGGCGCGCGAAGTGGTCGGCGAATTTCAATGGCGCGAGGAGAACTTCGACGCCAATCCGGCGCGCCCGGGCGAATGCGATCCGCGCGACAACGCAAGCTGCGCGCTGAAGGCTCGCGTGGTGCACGATGTGGTTCGATGGGGCGACGATCGTCGCCCTGGCCACTCACCGGCTGACACCGTTCTCTACGAACTCCATGTCAAGGGGTTCACCCGTCTGCATCCTGACATTCCCGAGGGCTTGCGTGGCACCTATGCGGGGCTGGCTCATCCGGTGGCGCTCGCGCACCTGCAGCGTCTGGGCATCACCACGGTCAGTCTGATGCCGGTGCATCAGCATCTGGACGAACAGGCGCTGGGCGAGCGCGGGCTGGTCAACTACTGGGGCTACAACTCGATCGGCTTCTTCTGCCCCGAGCCGCGTTATGCCTCGCAGCGCGATCCGCGGGTGGCACGCGACGAGTTCCGCGACATGGTGAAAGCCTTGCACCGTGCCGGCATCGAGGTGGTTCTCGATGTGGTCTTCAACCACACCGGCGAGTCCGGCGAGCAGGGCCCCGTCATCGGCTGGCGGGGGCTCGACAACTGCTCGTGGTATCGGCTCGCGCACGACCAGCCGAGGCAGTACGTGAACTACTCCGGCTGCGGCAATACGCTCGACCTGCGCCAGCCGCGCGTGCTGCAGTTCGTGCTCGACTGCCTTCGGTACTGGGTGCAGGACATGCATGTCGATGGGTTCCGCTTCGACCTCGCGTCAGTCCTTGGCCGCGCCGAACATGGCTTCGAGCGTTACGGCGCTTTTTTCAAGGCGATCACGCAGGATCCGATTCTCGCTGGCGCGAAATTCATCGCCGAACCCTGGGATCTCGGCCCCGGTGGCTATCAGCTCGGCGGCTTTCCGAATGGCTGGCTGGAATGGAACGACCGTTTTCGAGATGTCATGCGGCGCTGGTGGCTGCAGGGTCATGTGCCGCGCGGCGAGTTTGCGCAGCGCCTGTGCGCATCGGCCGACATCTTTCATCAGCGTCACCGTCAGCCTGCCGATTCGATCAATTACATTGCCTCGCACGATGGCTTCACGCTGCGCGACCTGGTCAGTTATCAGCATCGCCACAATGAAGGCAATGGCGAGGGCAACCGCGATGGTCACGGCAATAACCTGAGCAGCAACTTCGGTGTCGAAGGCGACACGATCGATCCCGATGTGCTGGCGCGGCGCGCCCGGTTGCAGCGCGCGCTGCTGGCCACCGTGTTTCTGGCCCAGGGCACGCCAATGATCACCGCCGGTGATGAACTCGGGCATTCCCAGGGCGGCAACAACAATCCGTACTGCCAGGACAATCGGGTGACCTGGATCGATTGGCGACTCGCCGACCAGGACCTGATCGAGTTCACCGCGCAGGTGTCGCGACTGCGGCGCGAACGGCGGCCACTGGGTGCCCGCTGGTACACCGGTACGCGCGGTGCTGCCGGCACGGCCGATCTGGCGTGGCTGACGCTCGCTGGCGAGCCGCTCGAAGGCGATGCCTGGCAGCGGGTCGACGGGCGATGCCTGTGCGCACTCATCGGAGCGCCGCATCCCGGCGCCGCGGCGCTGCTGCTGATGGTCAACGGCGATCCCGACGAGAGGCTCTTTCGCCTGCCTGGCGGGCAATGGAGGGTGCTGTTCGACAGCTCGTGTTCAGATGGCACGCCAGGCACGCCAGGCATGGCCGCGCCGGTTGTCGACACATGGGCGCTGCCGGGCCATTGCCTGGTTCTGGTCGAGGCCTGCCAGGCCGATCAGCGCAGCGCAGGCGACAGCGCACAATGGCCCGCGTGAGACTCGAACGCGCGAGCGGCATATTGCTGCACCCCACCTGCCTGCCCGGGCCCCATGGCAGCGGCGATCTCGGCGCGGCTGCCTGCCATTTCGTCGATTGGCTGGTGAGCGCTGGCCAGCGCCTCTGGCAGATCCTGCCGCTGGGCGGGATCGGCGCGGGCCATTCGCCGTATATGAGCAGTTCAGCCTTCGCGGGCAACGTGCTGCTCATCGACCTGACCGAACTGCAGCGGCGTGGCTGGCTCAGTCCCGATGCGCTCGTGCCAGACACCTCGTTCGACGAGCATCGGGTTGATTTTGCACGAGTCGTGCCCTGGCGCATGCGGCGACTGGCCGATGCTGCGCACCGGTTCGCCGACTGCGCCGACCCTGAAACCCGGGCCGAGTTCGCGCGGTTCTGCGAAGCCCAGGCCGCGTGGCTGGACGATTTCGCGCTCTTCATGGCGCTGCTCGACGAGCACGGCCAGCAGGCCTGGTGCGACTGGCCCGAGCCATTGGCGCGGCGCGATCCGGCTGCACTCGCCGCGGCTCGGGTCCGCAATGCAGAGCGCCTGCAGTTCTGGGGCTTCAGCCAGTGGTGCTTCTTTCGGCAATGGCAGTCCCTGCGGGCCTATGCCAATGCGCGCGGTGTGAAAATCGTCGGTGATGCACCCATCTTTGTCGCCTGCCAAAGTGCCGATGTCTGGGCGAATCAAGCCTTGTTCGAGCTCGATCCCGCGGGGCGTCCCAGTGCGGTGGCCGGCGTGCCGCCGGATTTTTTCAGCGCGACCGGGCAACGCTGGGGCAATCCGCTGTACCGGTGGAGCGCTCATGCTCAAGATGGCTTTGCCTGGTGGGTTGACCGAATCCGGCGCACCTTCGCGCTGGTCGACCTGGTCCGGATCGATCACTTCCGCGGCTTCGCGGCCTGCTGGGCGATCCCGATCGACGAGCCGACCGCCGTCAACGGTCAGTGGCGTGCGGCGCCTGGTGAAGCGCTGTTCGAGGCGGTCGCGCGGGCGCTCGGCCCGCTGCCGATCATTGCCGAAGACCTTGGTGTCATCACGCCCGATGTCGTGAGCCTGCGCAAGCGCTTCGGCCTGCCGGGCATGCGCATTCTTCATTTCGCCTGGGGCGCCAGCAGTGCCAATCCTTATCTGCCGCACAACTACGAGGCCGACACGGTTGTCTATCCCGGTACGCACGACAACGACACCACACGGGGATGGTGGGCGGCGCTCAGTGATGCCCAGGCGGACCACGTGCGGTCCTACCTGGGCTGCACCGGCGAAGAGATTCATTGGGATCTGATCCGCGCATCTTGCGCCAGCGTGGCCGACACCGCGCTGTATGCGATGCAAGATGTGCTGGGGCTCGACAGCGCGAGCCGCATGAATACGCCGGGTCTGGCAGCCAATTGCTGGCAGTGGCGATTCTCCTGGTCGCAGGTCAGGCCGGAACACGCCGAGCGTCTGGCCGCGCTGTGCCGACTCTACCGCCGCGATGGCACGCCGCTCGAGGCTTGAACGATATGCGCCAGCTCGACCACCCTGATGCGGCACTGCTGGACTCCGACGACCCGCATGCCAATGCCAATGTCACGCTGATTCACATCTACGATCCGTCGCCGCGCCGGGTGGCGAGGTCCGCTTCAAGCGCATCCAGGCCTCGCGCATCCACGCGCGTCCGCTGAACCTGATCCGGCGAAGCGTGGTGAACGTGATGTTTTCGCCGCATCGCGTCTTCGAGACGCGGCGTT
>JAYVOV010000128.1:0-2397 GCA_043757735.1 Burkholderiaceae bacterium | reverse complement strand
GCGTTTGTTTTCGCGGCGGGCGCGCCGACCTGCAGGCAGCGCTGAACTGGTACAGCGCTGCCGCCCGCCAGGGCGACGTCGCGGCGCAGGCGCAGGCGCTGGCCGAGCGCATTGTCGGAGAACAGCGCTCCTGAGCGCGTCGCCTGCGTGAAGCAGGCCCTGCCGCGTGATCAGCAGTGGCGCCGCGTCAGGCTCGCCGCAGCTTGCTGGCGAACTGCTTGCGGAACTTGGTCATCTTCGGCGCCACCACCGCCATGCAGTAGCCCTGATACGGGTGCTGCTCGAAGTATCGCTGGTGGTAAGCCTCGGCACGATAGTAGTCCGGCATCGGCGCCACCTGGGTGACGATCAGGCGATCGAAGATGTCGCCCCGCGCGAGTTCGTCGATCAGGGCCTGCGCCTGCGCCTGCTGAGTCTCGTCGAGGTAAAACACCACCGACCGGTATTGCGTGCCGACATCTGCGCCCTGGCGGTTCAGTGTCGTGGGATCGTGAATGCCGAAAAAAATGCCGAGGATTTCCCGATAGCTGATCTTTGCCGGGTCGAAGCTCACCCGGACGACTTCGGCATGGCCGGTGGTTCCCTGGCAGACCTGTTCGTAGCTCGGGTTGACCACTGAGCCGCCGGCATAACCCGATTCCACCGCCTGAACCCCTTCGACGTCGAGATAGACCGCATCGAGGCACCAGAAACACCCGCCCCCCAGCACTGCGACTTCGACAGCCATGAATAAATCTCCTGTTTGTGCGATCGCGAACCTGCGCTCGATCGCGCATGAAGCAGTTTAAAGCTAAAGTAATTCCAGGAGGCTGTCGGAGTTGAATCCTGGAAAGGCATCGATCATGAGCGAAGAAACCTTCGAAGGCGCACGGCTCGACTACAGCGGGGTGATGAGCTACGGCGACTACCTCGATCTCGACCGCATTCTGGGTGCGCAGCATCCCCGCTCGCCCGACTCCAACGAGCTGCTGTTCATCATTCAGCACCAGACCAGCGAGCTCTGGATGAAGCTGGCCCTCCATGAATTGCAGGGCGCCCGCGCTGCGATTGCGGCCGACCAACTGCCGCCCGCCTTCAAGATGCTCGCGCGGGTCTCGCGCATCCTGGAGCAGCTGGTGCACGCCTGGAGCGTGCTCGCGACCATGACGCCCTCGGAATATTCAGCCCTGCGCCCCTATCTCGGCTCCTCGTCGGGATTTCAAAGCTGGCAGTACCGCATGATCGAATTCATCCTGGGCAACAAGAACCCGGCGATGCTCAAGCCCCATGCCCATCGCCCGGACCTGCATGCACAAGTGGCGCAGGCGCTGCGAGAACCCTCGCTGTATGACGAAGCGATCGCGCTGCTGACCCGCCGCGGCTTCACGATTTCGCCTGCACATCTGGCGCGCGACCCGTCGCAGCCGCGGGCGTTCGAGGCCAGCGTCGAGGCGGCGTGGCTGGTGGTCTACCGTGCGCCGAGCGACCACTGGGAGCTCTACGAACTCGCCGAAAAATTCATCGACCTCGAAGACGCGTTCCGACAGTGGCGCTTTCGCCATGTGACGACAGTGGAACGCATCATCGGTTTCAAACCCGGCACCGGCGGCACCGCCGGGGTGTCTTACCTGCGGCGCATGCTCGATGTGGTGCTATTCCCCGAGCTCTGGAAAGTGCGGACCGACCTTTGAGTCCCGAGCCGCGTAAAATCCGAATTTCGCAACGATTCCAGGAAAGACCGAACATGAGTTCCGACCAGTCCGCCAAGGCCGTCTTCAAGTGGGAAGATCCGCTGCTGCTTGACCAGCAGCTAACCGAAGACGAACGCATGGTTCGTGAAGCCGCCAACATCTACTGCCAGGAAAAGCTCCTGCCACGGGTCACCGAGGCCTTCCGCCACGAACACACCGACGTCGGTATCTTTCGCGAAATGGGCGCGCTCGGTCTGCTGGGCCCCACCATCCCCGAGCAGTACGGCGGACCGGGCCTGAACTACGTCAGCTACGGCCTGATCGCGCGCGAGGTCGAGCGGGTCGATTCCGGCTACCGCTCGATGATGAGCGTGCAGAGCTCGCTGGTGATGGTGCCCATTCATGATTTCGGCAGCGAAGCCCAGCGCACCAAATACCTCCCCAAACTCGCCACCGGCGAGTGGATCGGCTGCTTCGGTCTGACCGAACCCGACCATGGTTCCGACCCCGGCAGCATGGCCACGCGCGCCAAGGTCGTGCCCGGCGGCTACGAGCTCACCGGCAGCAAGATGTGGATCTCCAACAGTCCCATTGCCGACGTCTTCGTGGTCTGGGCCAAGTGCCAGGGCGGTGACTTCGACGGCCGCATCAAGGGCTTCATCCTCGAGAAGGGCATGAAAGGCCTGTCGGCCCCGGCCATCAAGGGCAAGATCGGTCTGCGCGCCTC
>JAYVOV010000127.1:0-2400 GCA_043757735.1 Burkholderiaceae bacterium | reverse complement strand
TCTGTGCGCTGGCGGTGGCGCAGGCGGCCGCGGCGGCGCACAGCAGGCCGAGCCTGGCCAGGCGATTCAGTTGGTGGGTCATGGTCATGTATTTGTCTCCTCAGGAATGCTGGTTTGCTAGCTGATGCGGTGCCGCTCTGGTATCGGGTCTTGTCTTATCTTGTCCTGTTTTGCCGTGCCGTGCCGTGTCAGACGGTGGCGATCGGCGTGGCGGGCGAGCCTACTGCGCCGGGCAGGCGCAGAGGCGGTGCGGTCAGCAAAAAGCGGTTGCGGCCGTGGGCACGCAGCCAGTCGGCCAGCGGGGTGAGATGCCAGATCTCGCCCAGATGAATGCCCAGCTTGAACAGGCAGTGTTCATGCAGCGGCAGTGTTGCGCAGCAGCCCAGCAGGTGGCCTTTGCGCGGCTTGGTGGACTCGACCGCGTAGTTGTCGGCGATCAGCACCGACAGGCCTGAGTCGGTGATCCACTGCAGCAGTTTCGGGTCGCTGCCGTCGAGCGCGGTGCAACTGTTTTCGGCGGCGTGGGCATCGGGTTTCTTGTTCATCTCGAGCAGCATCTGTGCGAAGCCGGTGTGCAGGCAGACCATGTCGCCGGTCTCGACAACCACTTTGTCGGATTCCATCACGCGCATCAGCTGGTCATAGCCGACCGCGATGTTCTGGCGGCCGAAGTGGGCGTGCAGGTCGATCATCACCGCGCGCCCCTGCACGCCGTGTTCGGCCATGGTTTCGATGCCCAGCGCGCGCGCCTCTGAACTGCCGTGCGGCAGCAGTCCCGCGGGCACGCCCGCGTCTTTCACGTCACTCGGCCCGACGATGTGTTCGCCGGGTTTGTAGCCGTTGTAGTAGACGGGTTCGGGAAAGCCGTCGCCATCGGCGTCGAACAGCTGGCCCACATGGGCGAAGCTGTCCCACTGGGTGGAGTACTGCAGGTGCATCACCACCAGGTCGTCGCTGATGACATCGGACGCATCTGGGTCGTCCTTGAACAGCTGGTAGTTCATGTTCGGGCGGCCGTTGCGCACGGTGGGTCTGATGACCGGCGGATGGCGGCGCGGGTTCAGCACGTTGCCTCCCGGAAAGTCCAGCGGCAGGCTCAGGCAGAAGGTGCGGCCTTCATGCACCTCGGCCACGCCCTGGCGCACCTTTGCCGGCGTGATCAGGTTCATGCGGCCCTGCTGGTCGTCGGGGCCGAAGTCGCCCCAGTTCGAGCCGGGCGGGCGCTGCTTCCAGCGTGGATTGGCGGTCATGACTGTCTCCGGTTTTTTGGGCGAAAAATTTCCGGGCGAAAAAAATTCAGGCAGCCAGGTTCAGTGGCGCCCGGGCGGCAGGGATGGCGGGCGCAATCCGGCGCGTGCGCCGGAACAGCCACAGCACGATGATCGCATTGAGCAGGTTCCAGGCGATGCCATTGACGAAGGCCGCGGTGTATGAGCCGGTCAGATCGAAGATGCGACCCGACATCCATCCGCCCAGGGCCATGCCCAGCATGGTTGCGGTGAGTGTGATGCCGACCCGGGTGCCGGCTTCGGCCGGCGCGAAGTGTTCGCGCACCATGATGGCGTAGGCTGGCACGATGCCGCCCTGGAACAGGCCGAACAGGCCAGCGACCACGTACAGCGAACTGAGCGAATCGAAGGGCAGGAAGAGCGTCAGTGCGATGCCCTGCAGGACGGAGCCGATCAGCAGGGTGCGCAGCCCGCCGATGCGATCGCTGAGCAGGCCGAACAGCAGACGGCTGACGATGCCGCAGGCGAGCATCAGCGACAGCATCTGGGCGCCGCGCGCAGCGCCGTAGCCCAGGTCACCGCAGTAGGCGACGATATGCACCTGCGGCATCGACATTGCCACGCAGCAGGCCACGCCGGCCACGCAGATCAGCGCCTGCGCCGCATTCGGTGCGAGCCCGAACGGACGCGCGAGATCGCGCACTGGTGCGCCCGTGCCGCCGCCCGCCATGGGCATTGGTATCGACGGCGGCTTGCGCCGCAGCACCAGCGACAGCGGCAGCATGGTGACCAGGCAGAAGATACCCACCGCCTGGAAGGTCTCGCGCCAGCCGATGGTCTGAACATAATGCTGGATGATGGATGGCCACACCGTGCCCGACAGATAGTTGCCGCTCGCGCAGATCGCGACCGCGATACCCCGGCGCCGCGTGAACCACAGCGAAGTGTCGGTGACCAGCGGCGCATAGCTGGCGGCACTGCCGAGCATGCCGATCAACAGGCCCTGCACCAGCGCGAAGGTCCGCATCGAGGTGGTCTGGCTGGCCAGCAGAAAACCGGAAGAAAGTGCACAGGCACCGATGATGGTCGGCACGACCACGCCGAAGCGATCGGTCAGGCGTCCCATCAGGATGCCGCCGATGCCAAATCCGATCATCGTGAAGGTGTAGGG
>JAYVOV010000126.1:0-2404 GCA_043757735.1 Burkholderiaceae bacterium | reverse complement strand
CCGTGAGTTCGGCCAGGGTCTTGCCGCTGCGACGCATCGCGCACAGCACCTGCAGCGCACTGATGGTGCCGTCACCGGTGGTGTGGCAGTCGAGGCAGAGCAGGTGCCCGGAACTCTCGCCACCATACAGCCAGCCTCGCTGATGCATGGTCTCGAGCACGTAGCGATCGCCCACCTTGGCCCGCGCGAAGCGAACGCCGAGCTGCGCCAGCGATTGCTCCAAAGCCAGGTTCGACATCAGAGTGCCCACCGCCCCGGCAACGATCCGGTCCCTCAGACGGTCGGCAACGATGATGTAGAGGAGCTCGTCGCCGTTATAGATGCGGCCTTGCGCATCAACCAGCAGAATACGGTCGGCGTCGCCGTCGAGCGCCACGCCGACATCGGCCTTGTGCTCTCGCACGGCCCGAGCAAGGGTCTCGGGATGTGTCGCGCCGACCTGCTCGTTGATGTTCAGGCCATTGGGTTTGTCACCGATGTTGATGACATCGGCACCGAGCTCGTGAAACACGTGCGGCGCGGTGTGGTACGCCGCACCGTGCGCGCAATCGACAACTATCTTCAGGCCGCGAAGGTCGAGTGCAAACGGAAACGAACTCTTGCAGAACTCGATGTAACGCCCGGCCGCGTCTTCCATGCGGCGAGCCCGCCCGAGATTCTCGGAGCTGACGCAACCCATAGGCTCTTCGAGCGCGGTCTCGATGCGCTCCTCGACAGCATCGGGCAGCTTGTTGCCGTCGCCCGAGAAAAACTTGATGCCGTTGTCGTCGAAGGGATTGTGCGAGGCGCTGATCACGACACCGGCCGACAGGCGCAGCGCCCGCGTGAGGTACGCGACGGCAGGCGTTGGAATAGGCCCTGACAGCAGCACGTCTACGCCGGCGGCAGCAAAACCTGCCTCGAGCGCAGCCTCGAGCATGTAGCCAGAAATGCGCGTGTCCTTGCCGATCAGAACCGTGGGCCGTCCGCCGCCGCCCTGCGTGAGCACTCGCCCGGCCGCATAACCGAGCCGCATGACGAATTCGGGCACGATCGGCGCTTCACCGACACGACCCCGGATCCCATCCGTACCAAAATACTTGCGTCCCATGACTGTGTCGCCCTCATTCGTGGCTTGTTCGTTTCAGGTTCCCATGGCCTGCCAGACCGCCAGCCCGTCGCGGGTGGCCGCCACATCGTGCACCCGCACGATCGAAGCCCCTTGCGCAACCGCAGCGACAGCCCCAACCACACTACCGACCAGACGTTGCGCTGGTTCGCGCCCGGTGATGGCACCGATCACGGACTTGCGCGACAACCCGACCAGCACGGGCAATCGGATCGCCCGGCGGTCGGTTTCGACCGTTCGTTCGATCAGGACAGCCGACAGACTACGCAATTCATGCAGCAGGCCGATATTGTGGTTAAGGGTCTTGCCGAACCCGATTCCGGGATCCAGCACCAGCCTTTCCACGTCAACGCCCGCCGCACGCAGCGCCTGAACTCGACCGTAAAGAAAGTCGCGAACCTGCGACATGACATCCCGATAGACGGGAGCCCTCTGCATCGTGGACGGATCACCCGCCATGTGCATGACGCACAACGCAGCACCGGAGCCAGCCACCGCCTGCACAGCAGCCGGATCGGTGAAGCCGGAAACATCGTTGATCATATCGGCCCCCAGCAGCAGGGCCTGGCGCATGACAGACGCACATCGGGTATCCACCGAGATCGGCACCGGCGCCGTGCGCAAGGCCTCGAGCACCGGCGCGAGGCGCTGCCACTCTTCGTGTTCAGACACCGGCGCTGCCCCCGGCCGGGTCGATTCGGCGCCGATGTCGAGCAGGTCGGCGCCCTCGGCGATCAGTTCAAGTGCGCGCGCGATCGCCTGATCGGCCTGTGCGTGCCGTGCACCTTCGAAAAAAGAATCGGGGGTCGCGTTGACGACCCCCATGATGTGCGGAAGTTCAAGAGAGAGCTCGAAGCGTCCGCAGCGCAGCAGCATGTCAATGCGGGCTGAAAACGGGCACCCGCGGCGCCCGGAGCAGCTTACTGAGGAGCGGGCGCGGCAGGTGCCGCCTGCGTGACCGCTGCCGACGCGCTGGGCGTTCCGTCAGTGCCGCCAGCACTGCCGGAACGGTCTTTGGGTGGCCGCGGCGGGCGACCGAAGGCGATGTCGTCGATCTGATCCGCGTCGAGGGTTTCCCACTCGAGCAGCGAAGCGGTCATGACTTCGACTTTCTCGCGATTTGCTTCGAGGATGCGCCGGGCAACGCTGTACTGCTCGTCGATGATCTTGCGGATCTCCATGTCGACCTTACGCATGGTGTCTTCAGATACGTTGGTGGTTTTGGTGATGGAGCGGCCCAGGAATACCTCGCCCTCGTTCTCGGCATAGACCATCGGGCCCATGGCGTCGCTCATG
>JAYVOV010000125.1:0-8848 GCA_043757735.1 Burkholderiaceae bacterium | reverse complement strand
ATCGCCGTGTCTCGCTCAATGCGGGTGCGTCGCATCAACTGAATTCCGGCTGGCAGCTCGGTGCGACGCTGCTGGCCAGCGACGGCCGTGCCGATTACGACGACGCATTCTCCACGCCCCAGAGTGCACGCTTGTCTTATCGCACGGCTGCCTTGAGCGTGAATGCCAAAGGCCGTGTCAACGAGCTGTGGACGACCGAATTGCGTGCCGGTCAAAGCGCCATCGACTATCGCTATCACGCGTTCGCCTACGCGCCCCGCACCGATTCTCAGACGCTGCTGTGGCTGAACAGCCTGAGCCTGCCGGCGGGACGTCTCGATCTGGGCGTCGAGCATCTGCGCCAGCGCATTGCCGGAGAGGGGGTCGCGGATGGCGCCTTCCCCTACCAGCGCACTGCGCGGCGCACCGATTCCGTGTTTGCGGCCTACGAGATCGCACACGAGGGGCAGCGACTGCGCCTGCAGGTGCGCCATGACAACATTCAGACGGTGGGGGCAGAGCCGACCGTGGCGATCGGCTGGGGCTGGCAGCTGGCGTCCGCCTGGATGCTGCGGGCGTCATGGGCAACGTCGTTCAGGGCGCCCACCTTCGACGATCTCTACAGCCCCTTCGGTGGCAATCCTGGCCTGCGTGCCGAGCGGGCGCGGGGCGCCGAGCTGGCACTCGAGCATCGTTCGCCAGCCGGCGACACCTTGCGCCTTGTCGCCTTCGACAGCCGCATCCGCGATGCGATCGAACTCGATCGCGACTTCGTACCCCGAAATCTGGCGCAAGCCCATGTCAAAGGCCTGAGCCTGGCAGCAGGCACTCGGCTCGCCGCCCTCGACCTGCGGGCCAACGTCACGGTCCAGGACGCGCAGGGCGAACGTGATGACGCGCTCGCCGCGACCAGCTCGCAGCGCCTCGCGCGCCGCGCCCGGGCCTTCGGCACGCTGTCGGCGAACTGGCAGCAGGGGCCCTTGCGCACCAGCGCGCAGTGGATCGTGCAGGGTGATCGAGTCGATACCCGTGGCGAGAAGATGGCGGGTTACGGCATCGTCGATCTCACCGCCGGCTGGCGACTGTCGCCGCAGTGGGAACTGTTCGGTCGCCTGGGCAATCTCGGCAATCGGGCCTACGAGACGGCGGCCGGGTACAACATGGCGGGGCGAACACTGTTCATGGGTGTGCGGTATGCTGGCCGCTGACCCGGCGGTGCGCGGCCGGTGATGACCGCGCCTGCGTGGCCGGTGATGCCCGCGCCTGCGCGCCTGCGCGGCGGCGCAGGTTGGCGCTGCGGTTGGCGCTGCGGTTCGCGGTGCCGCGCCTGCTGGTGCTCGTGAAGGCACTGGCGAAGGCACTGGCGAAGGCACTGGCGCTGCTCGGCGCGGCAGCGCTGATGCTGGCTCCGGCGAGCGCGCTTGCCGAGGGCCGGTCCACCGCGCTTGCCCAGCCCACCTCGCCAGTCCAGTCCACCGCCCTGCCGTCTCGCGTCCTCACCGACGATTGGGGCCGTCGACTTTCTCTGCCCGCGACCCGTCTGCGCGTCGTCTCCCTGGCGCCGCACGCCACCGAACTGCTCTGGGCAGCCGGCGCGTTGCGGCAGCTGGTCGCAGTCGATCCGAACAGCGATCATCCGCCGGCCGTGCGGGCTCTGCCCAAAGTGGCATCGTTCCCGGCGCCCGACATCGAGGCGCTGGCGGGCCTGCGTCCCGACCTGGTGGTCATCTGGGGTGCCGGCGCCCGCCGCGAGACTGTCGATCGCATCGAGTCTCTGGGCATCAGGGTGTTCGTGAGCGAGCCGCGGCGCCTGATTGATATTGCGTCGACGCTGGACCGATTGAGCGTGGTCAGCGACTCGCCGGCTGTGGCGATCCAAGCTGCGCAGGCGTTCTCCAGCGGGATTGCCGCCTTGCGTGAGCGCCATGGCAGGACATCGCTGGTGCCGGTTTTCGTGCAGGTCGCTTCTCGTCCCTTGATGACGGTGACCGATCGCGATCCGATCGGCGACGCATTGCAAGTCTGCGGCGCGCGCAATGTGTTCGGCGCGGCGCCGGGAACGGCCACGGTGGTCGGGCCGGAGGCGGTGCTGGCCAGTGCGCCGCAACTCATTCTGGTGCTGCATTCCGGTGAGTCGCGCGAGCCCTGGCAGAGCCTGGGCCTGCTCGCGCCTCGAGGTCGCCTGCACCTAGCCGCGATCGACGCGGCAATACAGCGTCCCGGTCCGCGTTTGCTGCACTTCGTGACGCAACTGTGTGATGTGGTGGCTGCAGTACGAATGCGCGCCAGTTCAAATGTGAGGGTGCCGCACGCTGCGTTAGAATCGGCAGTTGGCCAGGGACGCTTTCGCAAATCCAAGGGAGCAGGTAAAGATGCCGGTTGTGGCTGTGGTGAATCCGAAGGGCGGTGTTGGCAAGACAACGCTCGCAACGAATCTGGCTGGTTTTTTCGCTGCCAGCGGTCATCGCACCATGTTGGGTGATTTCGATCGTCAACAGTCTGCGCGCTACTGGCTTAGTCTGCGCCCGGCCGAGGTCGCGAGGATCGAAACCTGGGACAGTGCCAGCGAATCGATGCGGCCGCCCAAGGGGGTCACGCATGTGGTGCTCGACACGCCGGCGCAGTTCTCGGGCAAGCCGCTTGCCGACATGATCCGGGTGGCCGAGCGTATTTTGGTGCCTCTGCAGCCGTCGCTGTTCGACGTGATGGCCACGCAACGTTTCCTTGAAGATCTGGCGGCTCAATTCGACAACGCCAAACGCTTTCGCGAAACGGTTGGCATCGTGGGGATGCGGGTCGACGCGCGCACCAAAGCGGCCGAGCAACTGCATCGGTTCATCGACGGTCTGGGGGTGCCGGTTGCCACGTACCTGCGCGATACCCAAAATTATGTCCACCTCGCTGCCCACGGCCTGACACTGTTCGACGTGCCCTCCAGCCGGGTTGAAAAAGACCTCGAAACCTGGCGCTCCCTGACCGCCTGGCTGGGCCGCTGACGCGTACCGCATGCACGCTGTGACGCCTTTCAATCGCGTTGCTCTGAACCTGCAGGCGCCCCCCGGCGCAAGCATCGCGGTCCGGGTGGTCGACGAAACCAGTCGCAGCTATGCAGTTCTGCGGGGCGTGGTCCAACCCGACTCCCTCGCGCGCGATACCGGCGCCATGGTGACTGCCTGGCTCGGCAGTGGCGTGGGCTACGCGGCCACCGCGGATCTCTCGCCAGCCGGCTTGCAGGAGGCGGCTGATCGGGCGGTCCACTGGGCGCGCGTCGTCGCCGCTCATGGCCTGTTCGACGGCATCGATCTGCCCCGCCCGAGTGCGCTGGGTCTGCAGCGGCGCACGCCGCTGCAGACCCCGGTTGCGCCGCGCCTCGAACTGATCGAGCAGCTGCGTGCCGAGTCGGCCACGCTGCGTCGCGACGAACGGATCGTTCATTGGGCCGCGACGCTGCGCCTGACCGAAGTCGCACAGCACATCTTTCTCGACGGCGAACCGGTTGCTGACCAGTGGTTCTCGTTCGTGGAGCCCAACCTCGAGGCGACCGCCGTCAGTGCGGGGCGATCTCAGACCCGTACCCTGGGCGGGCAATACAACGGTTTCTGCAGGCAGGGCGGTGGCGAAATCATCGGGCTTTCGGGATTGCAGGGTGGGGGCGAGCGCATCGGTCGCGAAGCGCTGCAACTGCTCGATGCGTCGAATTGTCCAAGCGGGCGGCGCTCGCTGCTGCTGGCGCCCGATCAGATGCTGCTGCAGATTCACGAGTCGATCGGCCATCCCCTCGAGCTCGATCGCATTCTCGGCGATGAGCGCAACTTCGCGGGCACAAGCTTCGTGTCACTCGACATGTTCGGCTCCTACCAGTACGGCTCGCCACTGCTCAATGTGAGTTTCGATCCCGAGCAGCCCGGCGAGTTCGCCAGCTACGCGGTCGACGACGACGGCGACCCGGCAACCAAGGTTCGACTGATCGAAAACGGCGTGCTGCGTCGCCCGCTCGGCAGCGCCCTGTCGCAGGCGCGCGCGCGCGCTGCAGGCTTCGTGCTCGAAGGGACCGCCAACGCCCGGGCCAGCGGCTGGCATCGCCCGCCGATCGATCGGATGGCCAACGTCAACGTCGAGCCGGGCGCCTCCAGCCTGGCCGAGATGATCCGATCGACCGAGTGCGGTGTCCTGATGCGCACCAACGTTTCATGGTCCATCGATGACTCGCGCAACAAATTTCAGTTCGGCTGCGAGTGGGGCCAGCTGATCGAAAACGGCGAGTTGGGGGCGGTGGTCCGCAACCCCAACTATCGCGGTGTGTCGGCCACGTTCTGGCGCAACCTGGCGGCGGTAGGCTCGTCCGCTGAACGTGAATTTCTCGGCACGCCTTATTGCGGCAAGGGCGAGCCTGGCCAGGTGATCCGGGTCGGTCACGCAGCGCCGCCCTGTTTGTTTCACGACGTCGAGGTTTTCGGAGCGCAGGAATGAGCGCTTCAAATACCGACCTGGAGAGCCGTTTCGGGCCGGCCTTGCGGGCTGCGGCGCTGGCGGCGCGCGCGGGCGAAATCACCACCGGCTGGCTCAGGGCGGAGCGCTCGGATTTCATCCGCTTCAATCGCGCACGGGTACGCCAGGCGGGAACGGTCGAAAAGGCCAGCATCGAACTGCGCCTGATCCATGCCGGACGCAGTGCCACCTTTTTGCAGACGCTGAGCGGTGATGCGGCCACCGATGCCGCGCGGATCGAAGCCGCGATGCGCGACTTGCGTGCCGTCGTGCGCGCGAGCGAGCCCGACCCCTATCTGGCTATTTCCGAAGCACCGGTCGTGGGCCGCACCGTACTGTCGCCGCCATTGCCGGGCGCCGACGAGATCTGTGACCTGGTCTGCAGCGCCGCCGGCGATGCCGATCTGGTCGGTTTCTACACGGGCGGGCCGCTGGCCTGCGGGTTCGCCAGCAGCCTCGGCCACGCGTTGTGGCATGAGGCGAGGCCCTGGTTCTTCGACTACTGCGTGTATGCGGGCGCCGACAAGGCGGTCAAGGCAACGGTTGCCCACGACACCTGGCAGCCGCAGACCATCACCGCGTCGGTGGCGCGGGCGCGCCGCGATGCGGCAGTCCTGCAGCGTCCGGTCAAGATACTGGCCCCCGGAGACTACCGGGCCTACCTGAGCTCCGCGGCCCTGGCCGACATCGTGGGCATGTTGAACTGGGGCGGGTTCTCGGCGGCGGCCCACCAGAGCGGCCATTCGCCCCTCGGCCGCCTGCGCGACGGGCAAGAGCGCTTCGACCCCAGGGTGCGGCTTTTCGACGACCTTGCGGGTGTCGGCGTGCCCCGCTTCCAGTCGGATGGCTTCGAGCGCCCGGGCCGTTTGGGCCTGGTCGATGCCGGGCAATTCCAGGCCGCGCTGGTCTCGCCTCGCAGCGCGCAAGAGTTTTCCCTGCCCGGCACCGGCGCGACTGTGCACGAGGTGGCCGAGGGCCTGTCGATGGCCGGCGGCGACCTCGATGAAGCCCAGGCGCTGCAGCGTCTGGGCACCGGCATTGCGGTCAGCAACCTCTGGTACCTGAACTGGTCTGACCGCGCTGCTGCCCGGCTTACCGGCATGACCCGTTTCGCCACACTTTGGGTCGAAGACGGCGAGCCGGTGGCGCCAGTTTCGGTCATGCGCTTCGACGACAGCCTGTTTCGACTGCTGGGCAGCCAGCTCGAACGCCTGACGCGAGACGTGCAGCGCATCCCCGACACCCAGACCTACGACAGCCGCTCGTTCGGCGCCTTGATGTCGCCCGGTGCGTTGCTGTCGGCACTGTGCTTCACATTGTGACGCGGGCGCCTGTGCCGCGACGGCGACGTGCGCTGCGGGCCGTCGCGTGCCTGGCCTGCGCCGGGCTGGCGCTGCCGGGTTGCGCGGCTGAGCGGGCAGGCCCAGGCGCTGGTCCGAGCCTCGGCCCCGGCCCGAATCGGACTGGCCCCGGCCCGAATCGGACTGACCCCGAAATGCCCTCGGCCCTGCGCGAGGCGCTGCGTGCCTCGAGCGCGCTGTCGCCAGCGTTTCTCGCACTCGGTGAGGTCCATGACAATCCGCTGCAGCATCGCCTGCGTCTGCGCTGGTTGGGCGAACTCTTTGCTGAGTCAGGGCGGTTCTGCCTGGCCATGGAACAGCTCGACGCCGCGCGCCAGATGTCGATCGACGCGCAGCGGGCGGACGCGCAGCGGCTTGGCGCGCCGCCCGATCCGCGGGCCGTCGCCGAGGCGGGCGGCTTTCAGTTCGACGGCTGGGAATGGCCCCTCTACGAACCGGTCATCGCGTTCGCGCTGCTTCACGATCTGCCGCTGATCGGCGCGAACCTGGCCAATGCCGAAACAGCCGCGATTGCGCGCGGGCAGCCGCATGCCATGGCCCAGTCGCGGCCAGGCGATTGGCGTGAAGCGGATGAAGCCAGGCAGCGCCAGGAGATCGCCGACGCCCACTGCGGTGTGCTGCCCGCGTCGGTGCCGCCTGCCATGGCGCGGGCGCAGCGGGCGCGCGATGCCACGATGGCACAGGCCGTCTCCCGTGCCGGCGTCTTGCATCGGCTGCCGGTCGTGCTGCTCGCCGGCAATGGGCACGTTCGCCGTGATCTGGGTGTGCCCCGGTACCTCGCCGATGCCGGGCATCGGGGGCGGGTGTTGGCAGTCGGTTTTCTCGAACGCGCAGCCGACGCCATCAATACGGGTGCCGACGGCGCAGCTCCCGTCCGAACGATCGAGCGGCCGGCGCAAGTCTCGACCGATCCCTCGGGCGCCTACGACTGGCAGGTGCTGACCGACGCTCGGGCCCGGTCCGATCCCTGTGTGGGGCTTCGCGAGCGCTTCAACTCACGCCGGGGCGCACTGCTCGACGGCGCGCGCCCAGCCGGCCAGTAGTTCTTCGGCGCGCTCACGCGACAGGGTCGGGTAGAAGCGCCGTTCCGCCTGCCAGTGCTTCGACAATTCGTCGGTCGAGGTCCAGACCCCGCATGACAAGCCCGCCAGATAGGCGGCGCCGAGCGCCGTGGTTTCGGTAACCTTCGGGCGAACCACCGGGATGCCGAGCAGATCGCTCTGGAACTGCATCAGCAGGTTGTTGGCGCACGCCCCGCCGTCGACCCGCAGCTCGGCGACGCTCGCGACGGCATCGCGGCGCATGGCGTCGAGCAGTGCCGCGCTCTGGAACGCGATCGATTCGAGGGCCGCGCGCGCAATGTGCGCAATCGATGTGCCGCGCGTCAGTCCGAAGATGGCCCCTTTGGCCTCGGGCCGCCAATACGGCGCGCCCAGACCGGTGAAGGCAGGAACGACGATCGCGCCACCGGAGTCGGGCACGCTGGCGGCCAGGGCTTCGACATCGGAGGAGGATTTGATGGCGTGCAGGCCATCGCGCAGCCATTGCACCACCGCGCCGCCGATGAACACGCTGCCTTCCAGCGCGTAGGCCGGGTTTGCGCCCGGCTGCGCCGCGGCCGTCGTGATCAGGCCGTTCGTCGACGCCTGAAACTGAGCGCCGGTGTGCATCAGCATGAAGCAGCCGGTGCCATAGGTGTTCTTGGTCATGCCGGTGCTGAAGCAGGCCTGGCCGAACAGGGCGGACTGCTGATCGCCGGCGATACCGCCGATCCGCACTTCGGCGCCCAGGTGCTGGGGGTCGCACACGCCGTAGACATGACTGGAGCGGTACACCTCGGGCAGCATCGATCTCGGGACCCGCAGTGCCGCGAGCAGGTCGTCGTCCCATTGTCCGGTACGGATGTTGAACATCAGCGTGCGCGAGGCGTTGCTCACATCGGTGACGTGCAGACGCCCCCCGGAGAGCTGCCAGGCGAGCCAGGTGTCGATCGTGCCGAAGGCGAGCTCGCCACGTTGCGCGGCCGCTCTGGCGCCGGCGACGTGGTCAAGGATCCAGGCCGCCTTGGTGCCTGAAAAATACGCGTCCAGGATCAGCCCGGTGCGTTCGCGGACCAGGGACTCAACACCCTCGGCGCGCAGCCGGGCGCATTCGGGTTCGGTGCGCCGGTCCTGCCAGACGATCGCGTGGTGAATCGGTTCGCCGGTGCGCCGATCCCAGACAACGGTGGTCTCGCGCTGATTGGTGATGCCCATGCCGGCCAGGTCTGCTGCAGTGACGCCGGCTTTTGCCAGTGCCTCGCGTGCGGTGGCGAGCTGCGTCGACCAGATTTCACGCGGATCGTGCTCGACCCAGCCCGGCTTGGGGAACATCTGGGTGAATTCACGTTGCGCCATGGCGACGATCGAACCGGATTCGTCGAACACGATGCTGCGCGAACTCGAGGTGCCCTGATCGAGGGCCAGCAGCAGGCTCATCAGTTGCTTTCGCGGAGAGGTCAGTTGCGCTGCGCGAAGATCAGCCGCTTGGCAGCGGGTTCAGTCGCGCAGTCCCAGCACATCTTGCATATCGTACAGGCCGGGTGCCTGCGTCATCAGGAAACGGCAGGCACGCAGGCTGCCGCTGGCATAACCCTGGCGGCTGCTGGCGCGATGGCTGATTTCGATGCGCTCGCCGATCCCCGCGAACAGCACGGTGTGGTCGCCGACGATGTCGCCGCCGCGGATCGCCGCGAAGCCGATCGACGAGGGATCGCGTTCGCCGGTCACGCCTTCGCGGGCGAATACGCCCACCTTGGACAGATCTCGGCCCAGCGCCGATGCCACCACTTCGCCCATCTTCAGGGCCGTGCCGGACGGCGCGTCGACCTTGTGCCGATGATGGGCTTCGATGATTTCGATGTCATAACCCTGCGACAGGATTCGCGCCGCCAGATCGAGCAGCTTGAGTGTCGCGTTGACGCCGACGCTCATATTCGGCGCCGCCACGATCGGAATCTGCCGTGCGGCATTGGCCAGGCG
>JAYVOV010000124.1:0-2413 GCA_043757735.1 Burkholderiaceae bacterium | reverse complement strand
CAACCCTTGCCAATTGACAGTAAAGCCTTGAATTCTAACCTATTGCCGCCGCCGTCCGTGCGCTGCCTATGCTTTACTAGCGGCCATGGAACTCATCTTGCCCCAGTGGGTCGCGCCGGTCGTGCCGGCCGGCGCCGTGCTGACCGAGCACGCCGTGGCCATAGAAGCCGACCGCATCGTCGCGGTGCTGCCCGCCGCCCGGGCCCGCGACGCCTGGCCCGACGCCACGCTCACGGAACTGCCTGGCCACCTGCTCGTGCCCGGTTTCGTCAACCTGCACACCCATGTGCCGATGACGCTGCTGCGCGGCGTTGGCGACGACCTGCCGCTGGAGACCTGGCTGCATGACCGGATCTGGCCGCTGGAAGCGCGGCTGATCTCGCCAGAATTCGTCGCCGACGGCACGGTGCTGGCCTGCGCCGAAATGCTGCTGGGCGGCGTCACCTGCTTCAACGACATGTATTTTTATCCGGAAGAGGTTGCACGGGCCGCTCTCGACATGGGCATGCGGGCGGCGGTCGGCATCATCGTGCTCGAGTTCCCGTCGGCCTATGGCAGCGGCGCAACCGAGTACATCCGCAAGGGGCTCGAGGCGCGCGATAACCTCCGCGACGAAACTCGTATCTCATTCACGCTGGCGCCGCATGCGCCCTACACCGTGTCCGACGACAGTTTCAGACGCATCGCCAGCCTGGCCGCCGAACTCGGCCTGCCGGTGCAGTGCCACGTCCATGAAACGCTGACCGAGATCGCCGACAGCCTCGCGCAGCACGGCCGCCGGCCGCTCAGACGCCTTGCCGATCTCGCCCTGCTGGGGCCTGATTTCATCGCCATCCATGCGGTCCATCTCGACGACACAGATGTGGCGCTGCTCGCCAGTCACGGCGCGACGGTCGCGCACTGCCCGCACTCGAATCTCAAACTGGCCAGCGGGATCGCACCGGCCGCGCGGCTGCGGGCGGCCGGCATCGACGTCGGCATCGGCACCGACGGCGCGGCCAGCAACAACCGCCTGGACCTGCTGGCCGAAGCCCGGACCGCGTCGCTGCTCGCCAAAGGCAGCTCCGGCGACGCCACCGCCTGGTCGGCGCACGAGACGCTGTACGCGATGACGCTGGCCGGCGCGCGCGCGCTCGGGTTGGGCGAGCGCATCGGCAGCATCGAGGCCGGCAAACAGGCCGATCTCACCGCCATCGACCTGACCGACCCCCACACCCTCCCCGTTTTTGATCCAGTGGCGCATCTCCTCTATGCCGCCGGCCGTGATCAGGTGGCCCAGGTTTGGGTGGCCGGCAGGGTTGTTGTTCGAGCGCGACAGCTGAGCGACCGGCGGGCGCTCCATCGCCTGAGCGAAGTAGTTGCCCGTACCCGCCTATGGCACAATCGGATTGTCGAGACTTTGCCGGCCGGGCTGCGCCTTTCTGGTGCTTGAAACGGTGCAGGTCGAAGTCATGTCACGGAATCGTCCTACCGAGAGGAGAAACATGAACAAACCAGTCAATCTGGCTGCATTGGTAGCCTCCGCACTGCTGGCTGTCAGCTCCATTGCGAGCGCCCAAACTGCGGATCCCAAAAACAGCGGCTACGTCATCAGCCCCAACGCCCAAGTCATCAAGAGCGGTGCTGGCCTGTGCTGGCGCACCGGCTTCTGGGCTCCGGCCAGCGCCATCGCGGGTTGCGACGACGACCTGCTGCCAAAGGCCGCTGCGCCTGCTGCCGCGCCCAGCTCCCCGATGGCTCCGCCCCCGGCTGCCGCCGCGCCCAGTGCCGCACCTTCGATCGCACCTGCTCCTGCCACGCCGGCCCCTGCACCTGCCCCGGCTCCGGCCCCGGCTCCGGCTGCGCCCACCAGCGAAAAAGTCACCTTCGCCGCTGACGCTTTCTTCGACTTCGACAAATCCGTTCTGAAGCCCGAAGGCAAAGCCAAGCTCGACGACCTGGCCGGCAAGCTGAAAGACATCACCCTCGAGGTGATCATCGCCGTCGGCCACACCGACAGCGTCGGCACTGACGCTTACAACCAGAAGTTGTCGGTCAAGCGTTCAGAATCGGTCAAGGCCTACCTGGTGAGCAAAGGCATCGAAGCCAACCGCGTCTACACTGAAGGCAAGGGCGAGAAGCAGCCCACCGCTGACAACAATACCAAAGAAGGCCGCGCCAAGAACCGTCGCGTCGAGATCGAAGTCGTCGGTACGCGCGCCAAGCGCTGAACCCAGACTCCCGTGTCTCAAAGCCCCGCTCCGGCGGGGCTTTTTATTTGCCGAAGGCCAACATTTTCTAGAATGCGGGTCATGAACCCCTCCGTCGACGACCCAGTTCTGCCCGTCAACGCCGATGCCGGCGAACTCGCCAAATTTCAGGCGCTGGCTGCGCGCTGGTGGGATCCCGGATCAGAGTTTCGAGCGCTGCATGA
>JAYVOV010000123.1:0-8878 GCA_043757735.1 Burkholderiaceae bacterium | reverse complement strand
GCGGTCGCTGGGCTTCGCTGTACTTCAAGGGCAGCCGCATCCTGACAACGCCGGCCTTCGCTTTTCCCCTTGGCGAGCGCCGACGCAGCGGCCTGCTCGCGCCGACTTTCGCGTTCACGTCACGCACCGGCCCTGAAATCGTCACGCCGTACTATTTCGACATTGCGCCCAATCGCGACTTCACCCTGTATCCACGCTTTATGGTGCGCCGGGGTCTGCAGCTGGGCAGTCAGCTGCGCTACCTGGAGCCCCGCTCGGCAGGCGACCTGCGGCTCGAGTACACCCCCAACGACGCCCTGACCGGAACCAGCCGTTATTTCTGGAGCGCGCTGCACAGCTACGCGAACGTCGGCGGCTGGAGCGGCTCGATCAATGCGCGTGGGGTGTCCGACGAAAACTACTTCGTCGATTATTCACGCTCCATCCTGGCCAGTTCCGATCGGGTACTGCCGCGCGACGCCATTGCGACGCGCATCTGGAACGACTGGACAGTGGTGCTGCGCGCCACCCGTTACCAGAGCATTCTCGATGCCCGGCTCGCGCCTCCGTATGAGCGGGTTCCGCAGATCAACCTGACCCATCAGCGCCGCGATATCGGCGGCTTCGACACCGAGACCATGCTCGACGCGACCTCCTTCAAACGGCCGCTCGCCGGCTCGCCCGAAGGACTCCGCGTGGTCGCCTACCCGCGCCTGAGCTACCCGATCGTGCGGCCGGGCTGGTTTGTGATCCCGAAGATCGGGCTGCACATGTCCAGCTACCGGCTGGATCAGAACAACGGGCTGCAGACCACCTTGAATCGCAGCGTGCCGGTGGTGTCGGTCGACGCCGGCATGGTCTTCGAGCGGTCGGCGAACTTCTTCGGGCGCAACTTGACCCAGACGCTCGAACCCCGCCTGTTCTACGTGCGTGCGCCATACCGGGATCAATCCGCCTTTCCGGTGTTCGATACCACGGTGGCCGACTTCAATTTTGCCCAGCTCTTTTCCGAAAACACCTTTGTCGGCAGCGATCGCATCGCCGACCAGAATCAGGTCACCACCGCAGTCGTCTCGCGCCTGGTCGAACCGTCTTCGGGGGTGGAGTCGCTGCGGTTCGCGGTCGGCCAGCGTCTGTATTTTTCCGACCAGCGCGTCGCGATTCCGGGCGTGGTCGGCCGCACCGATACCCGCTCGGATCTCCTGCTGGCGGGATCTGCAGCGCTGGGCGGCGGCATGAGCGTGGATGCGGGCGTGCAGTACAGCATGCGTGACTCGGCGGTGCCGCGCCTGAACCTGCTGTGGCGTTACCTGCCCGGTGATGGGCGGATTCTCAACGCCAGCGTGCGCTATCTGCGCGACGAGCTTGGCCAGGTCGATACTTCCTGGCGCTGGCCGGTCGCCGACCGCTGGGTCGCCCTCGGCCGGATCAACTATTCGTGGCTCACGAAGCGTATCGACGCTGCAACGCTGACCATCGTCGACGCCAAACCGGGCATCATCGAGGGGGTTGCCGGTTTCGAGTACAACGATGACTGCTGGACGACCCGCGTAGTGATGCAGCGTTTCGTCACCGCCGCCGGAAAGTCCACCACTGCGTTCTTCCTGCAGCTCGAGCTCGGAGGCCTGGTGCGCATCGGTTCGAACCCGTTTGATATATTGCGCCGGAACATCCCTGGCTATCGGCTGCCCAATGAGCGGCCGGACCTCCCATCCAAGTTTTTCGGATACGAATGAAACCCCTGATTCGACTGCTCCTGTTGGCGATTGCCTGGACTGCTGCGGGTAGTTTCGCGCAGACCCCTGCGCGTGCGCAGACCCCCGCGCGTGCGCCCGGCCCGTCCAATGCTCCGGTCGAAATCGATCGTGTCGTGGCGGTGGTGAATACCGATGTGATCACCTTGCGCGAGCTCGAATCCCGACGGGTGTCGGTCGAACGGCAGCTGCGCCAGCGCCAGATCGAAGTCCCGCCGGAAGAAGAGCTGCGCAAGCAGGTGCTCGAACGGATGATCTCCGATCGAGCCATGTCCCAGGCGGCCCGCGAGGCTGGCCTGCGGGTCGACGACGCGCAGCTCGATCGGGCCGTTGCGCGCCTCGCCGAAGAAAATCGGCTCACGCCTGTTCAGTTGAAAGCCCAGCTCGAAAGCGATGGGGTAGGCTTTGCGCGGTTCCGCGAAGAGATCCGTGAGGAGATCCTGATCTCCCGCCTGCGTGAGCGCGAGGTCGACGCCAAGCTGAACATCACCGAATCCGATGTCGATGCCTTCCTGGCCGAACAGCGCGAATCCGGTACGGTGGCCCCCGAATACGACCTCGCCCAGATACTGCTGCGCATTCCTGAAGGCGCCACCGCTGAACAGATCGAGCGGCAGCGCCTGCGTGGCGAAGAAATCCTCAAGCAGCTGCAACGCGGCGCTGATTTCTCCCGACTCGCTGCGGCATTCTCTGATGCGCCGGACGCTATGAGCGGCGGCACGCTCGGCTGGCGTTCGGCCGAGCGCTTGCCGCCATTGTTCGTCGAAGCGGTTTCCAACCTGCGCGCGAGTGATGTGGCGCCGCTGCTGCGCAGCCCTAACGGGTTTCATGTGGTGCGGCTCAATGGCGCGCGTGCGGGTACCGAAGCCAGCCTGGGCGGCGCACCCGTTCAGCAGACCAAGGCCCGTCATATCCTGATCCGCCCGGCAGAGGGTGTGCCGCAGGCCGACGTGCAGCGGCGGTTGCGCGATATTCGCGAGCGCGTGCTCGCGGGAACCGCTGAGTTCGCCGACATGGCCCGCCAGTATTCCGCCGACGGCAGCGCTGCCAAGGGCGGCGAGCTGGGCTGGGTGTACCCGGGTGACACCGTGCCGGCCTTTGAGCGTGCAATGGACCTGCTCAAGCCCGGCGAGATCAGCGAGCCGGTGCGGTCCGAGTTTGGATTCCACATCATCCAGGTTCTCGAGCGGCGCACCGATGTTGCCTCGCCCGAGCGACAGCGCCAGGCCGCGCGGATCGCATTGCGCGAACGCCGCATCGATGAGCAGACCCAGGACTGGATGCGCCAGGTGCGTGATCGCACCTATGTCGAGTACCGAGACCGCTGAGTGCGCGGCTGTCTCGGCTTGTCGTCGTGAAGCTGGTCGCGCGCAAGCGCTTCGGCCAGCATTTTCTGATCGATCGCGGCGTCATCGAAGCGATCGTCGCGGTGGTGGCGCCGCGCGATGGCGAGAACCTTGTCGAGATCGGGCCTGGTGATGCGGCGCTGACCGCAGTGCTCCTGAATCGTGTGTCGCGGCTTCGTGCCATCGAGATCGATCGCGACCTGGCGGCGCGACTGCGCAAGCGTTTCGGCGAGCGCCTCGAACTGCTCGAAGCAGATGTCCTGTCGGTCGATTTTTCACTGCTCGCGCAGGCTGGCCCTTTGCGCCTGATTGGCAATCTGCCCTACAACATCTCAACACCGCTCCTCGTGCGGCTCATCGACTATCGGCGCTTGGTGGTCGATCAGCACTTCATGCTCCAGAAGGAAGTGGTCGAACGTATCGTTGCGGCGCCGGGTTGTGCGGCCTATGGCCGGTTGGGCGTGCTGCTGCAGGCCTACTACGACACTGAATCGCTGATCGACGTGCCGCCGCAGGCTTTCGAGCCGCCGCCGCGGGTCGATTCGGCCGTCATCCGCATGCTGCCCCGGCGCGATCCCGAAGACGTGCCGCAGGCGGCGTTGTCTGAGGTCCTGGCGGTGGGTTTCGGCCAGCGCCGCAAGATGCTGCGCAAGACCTTGCTGCCCTGGTTGCAGGCACGTGGCATCGACGACAGCGGTTTGCCCGAGACAGCGCGCGCCGAAGAGATTGCGGTGATCGACTGGGTGAGCCTCGCCCGGCGGCTTGCGCGAGTTACCATCGAAAATCCTCTCAACCCAGGGTCATGCTCATGAAACTGCTTCACACCATGCTGCGGGTCGGTGATCTGCAACGGTCGATCGACTTCTATACGAAGGCCGTCGGCATGAATCTGCTGCGCACCACCGATCGTCCCGAGCAGCAGTATTCGCTTGCCTTCGTGGCGTTCGGCAAAGGCAATGCCGAGGGCGAAGCCGAGATCGAACTCACCTTCAACCACGGCGTCACACAGTACGAACTTGGTTCTGCATTCGGCCACATCGCGATCGGTGTCGAGGATGTGGCGGCCACCTGCGAGCGCGTCCGTGCAGCGGGCGGCAACATCACGCGCGAAGCCGGCCCGGTCAAGGGCGGCAGCACCATCATCGCTTTCTTTGAAGACCCGGACCGCTACAAAATCGAACTGATCCAGACCGCGACTCGTCAGGTCTGAGGCGCGGCGCTCAGAACGTCACGTCGTCCGGGAATCCGCGCAGCCACTCGCGAGCGCGCTGCCAGTCCGGAAAGAGTTCGCCGACGGCGGACCAGAAATGCGGCCCATGATTCATCTCGCGCAGGTGAGCGAGTTCATGGGCGACCACATAGTCGATGATCTCGATCGGGAAATGCATCAGCCGCCAGTTCAGCCTGATCGAGCCGTCGGCGGCGCAACTGCCCCATCGCGTGCGTGCCGACGATAGCGCCCAGCGTTTTGGCGCCACGCCGTGCTCGCGCGCGAAGTGTTCAATGCGCAGCGCAAAGTGTTCGCGCGCGCGGTGCTGCAGCCACCCCTGCACCAGATCACGCAACTGATCGTTACCGGCGTCAGGCGGCAGTCCCACCTGCAGCGTAGCGTCCAGAAGAACGGGTTTGCCCCGGCGCTCGGCCTGAACCTTCAAAATCAGCTCGCGGCCCAGGAAGGGCATTGTCGCGCCGTCTTCCCAGCGGATCGCGAGCCGGTCGCGACGGCGGGTGTAGTCGCGCCACTCGACCAGCTTGCGCAAGACCCAGTCGGTGCGCTCGAGCAGCGCCGAGTCGATCTCGGTCTGCGCGACCCAGCGTGGCGCGGTGATCGACAGGCCGCGATCATCGACGACAAAACCGATGGTGCGGCGGCGCGAGCGGCGCAGTTCGTATTCGACGAACTCGTTGCCCAGCCTCAATACCCGGTGGCCGGCGCGAACGACCGCGAGCGGGGTCGGGGTGTCGAAAAGCGGCAGCGTGAGCTGCAGCGCCGCATCGGCAATCTGCCGTAGACGACTCAAAGCCATCAGGCGCGCTGACCGTGTGATGCCGGCGCGATCTGCTCGTGCCGGGGCTGCGCCGATGCGGCCTCGTGCGCATACGCCTGCGGCGTGATGCGGCGCATCTCGCCTTCGATCCAGGTCTCGACTTCACGCAGCAGGGATTCGGGCGTCTTGCCCGCCGAGGGGATGGGCGGCCCGATCGACACCGTGACCAGCCCCGGACGCTTCAGGAAGGCCTTGCGGGGCCAGCAGTCGCCGGAGTTCATTGCGATCGGGATCACCGGCGCGCCGGTTCTGATGGCAAGGCGGGGGCCGCCGGTCTTGTAGCGGCCCTGCGAGCCCACCCTGGTGCGTGTACCTTCGGGGAACATGATGATCCAGCGGCCTTGCGCGAGTTTGCGCGCGCCCTGCGTGGCCACTTGTTCGAAGGCGTCGCGACCCTTGCGCCGATCGATGTGGATCATGTCCATCAGCCAGATGCCCCAGCCGAAGAACGGCAGGAACAGGAGCTCGCGTTTGAACACAAAGCACATCTCACGTGGCAGATGCGAAACATAGAACAAGGTTTCCCAGGTGGACTGGTGTTTGGATAACACGATCGCAGGCCCATCGGGGAAATTCTCGCTGCCGATCATGCGATACCGGATGCCCAGCAGCACCCTGGCGCCTGCCACGGCCATTCGGGGCCAGGTCACCGTGACGCGGTAGCGGATCGAGCGCGGCATCGGTGCGCACAAGAGGCAGAGGATTCCTACCGGCACAACAGTGACTGCCTGGAAGAGAGAGAACGCGATAGCGCGCAATGCCAACATCGGGTGCTCCGTAAAATCTTCGAACATGCTGCCTTTGGCGAACACGTCCATTCGCATCATGTTGGAGAGGGTTGATGCTTGTCCAGAACTCGCGTCATCTCAAGCTGTGAGTTCGGCGGCGACAGTGGCGAGATCGTTGCATATGCGTATTCCTGCAGGCAGCCCGCCTGCCTTGATTGTCTTTTCGCCATTGCCGGTGCGAACGAGAATTGCCTTGCAGCCGGCCGCCTCGGCGGCCTGGAGATCACGTAATGAATCGCCGATCATGGTGATCTCTCCAGGGTTGGCGCCGAAGCGACGCACGATTTCGAGCAGCATGCCGGGCTGCGGCTTGCGGCAGGCGCAGGCGGCCTCCGGGGTGTGGGGACAGAAGAAGATCGCATCGAGGTGGCCGCCCGCCGCACTTACCGCGTGGGTCATGCGTTCGTGAATCGCGCCGAGCGTCGCCATGTCGAACAGCCCCCGGCCCACGCCGGCCTGATTGGTCGCCACGACGACCCGATAGCCCGCTTTGCGCAGGCGCACGATGGCTTCGATGCTGCCTTTGATGGGCCGCCATTCCTTGGGGCTCTTGATGTACGCGGTGCTGTCGTGGTTGATGACACCATCGCGATCGAGAACGATCAGCTTCATGCGGAGAGGCGCGAGATATCGGCGACCCGATTCATCAGCTGCCGCAGATGATGGAGCAGCGTGAGACGGTTGGCACGGACCGCCGCGTCGTCAGCCATCACCATCACTTCGTCGAAGAATCGATCGATGGCCGCGCGCGACTGCGCCATGCAAGTGAGCGCTCCGGAGTAGTCGTGAGCTGCCATGCAGGCGTCCACTTGCGGGGCGAGCTCGACCAGTTGCGCGGCGAGCTCGCGCTCGGCGCCGTCGGCAAGCAGCGTCGGCTGCACCGGGCCAGCGGCGATGTCGCCTGCCTTGCGCAAGATATTGCCGATGCGCTTGTTCGCCGCCGCGAGGGCTTGGGCCTGAGGCAGTGCCGAGAAGGCTCGCACGGCGGCGAGCTGCTCGAGAACCCGCGCCAGGCGCGGCGGGCGCTGGTCGGTCACGGCCGAGACCTCCTGGCTGGTGTAGCCGCGTTCGCGCAGCCAGCCCGACAGGCGCTCGTAGATGAAGGTTTCGAGCGCAGCGCGGCCCTGCTGGGCATTGGCATCGAATGCACTGCAGGCGCCATCGAGCAGTTCGGGCAGCGCCAGCGACAGGCGCTTTTCAATCAGCATTCGGATCACTCCCAAGGCATGTCGGCGCAGCGCGAACGGGTCTTTGTCACCTGTAGGCTGCTGACCAATGCCGAACAGACCGGCCAGCGTCTCCAGTTTGTCGGCCAGCGCGAGCACTGTGCCGGTTGTGCTGGCGGGCAAAGCGTCACCGGCGAAGCGGGGCTGATATTGCTCGGTCAGCGCCTGCGCCACCGCCTCTGGTTCGCCGTCGTGGCGGGCATAGTAGGTGCCCATCACACCCTGGAGTTCGGGGAACTCGCCGACCATGCCGCTCAGCAGATCGGTCTTGGCCAGCAGCGCGGCGCGATCGGCGTGTTCGACATTCGTGTTCAGCGAGATTGCGATGGCACGTGCGATCTGGCGCACGCGCTCGGTGCGCTGAGCCTGCGTGCCCAGTTTGGTGTGATAGACCACCGCGCCCAGTTGCGGCAAACGATCGGCGAGGCGCGACTTCTTGTCCTGCTCGAAAAAGAAGCGCGCGTCGGCGAGCCGTGGCCGCACCACCCGCTGATTGCCATCGATGATCAGCCTCGGATTATCGACCTGCATGTTCGAGACGATGAGAAAGCGCGGCAGCAGCTTGTCCTGTGCGTCAAACAGCGGGAAGTACTTCTGGTTGGTGCGCATCGTGAGGATCAGACATTCCTGTGGCACCTGCAGGAACACGGGTTCGAATTCACCGACGTAGACCGCCGGCCACTCGACCAGCGCGGTGACCTCGTCGAGCAGCGGCTGAACCTGTGCGTCGTCGCCCATCGACGCCTGCAAGGCCAGAGCGCGCTCGTTGAGCATCGCTTCGATGCGGCTGCGACGGGTCTCGAAATCCGGGATCACCCGCCCATCGCGCTCGAGCACGTGGACATAGGCGCTCGCATCGGGCACCTGCAGCTCACCGTTGCCCTGGAACCGATGGCCGAATGTGCTGCGGCCCGAGGTCAGTCCCAACGCGCTTGCTGGCACGACATCGGCGCCATGCAGCACGATCAGGCGATGCGCCGGACGAACGAAGCTCACGCTGGTGCGCCCGTCGGCGAGCTGGTACTCCATCATCTTCGGAATGGGCAGGCGTGCCAGGGCGTGCGCGATCAGCGCGTCGATGCATTCGGTCAGGGCCTGACCGTGCACCGTGCTGCTGAAGAAAAAGCATTCCTGCCTGCCGTCGGAGTCACGGGTCAGCTGACTGACCGTGGCGCCTTGCTTTTCGGCCCATTTGATCAGCGCCTGAGTGGCCTGGCCTTGCGCATCCAGACCCACCTTGATCGACGGGCCCTTGAGCCCGACGATCTTGTCGGGGGCGATCTTGAGGACGGCGTCAACGCGCACCGCGAGGCGGCGTGGCGAGCAGAACGCGCGGGTGGTCACGTTCGCGCTGGCCAGTCCGCGCGACTGCAGGCCCTCGAGGATCGAACTGGCGAAGGCATCGCCGAGACGCTTCAAGGCTTTGGGCGGCAGTTCTTCGGTGAACAGCTCGATCAGCAGCTGCTGGGCGCTCATCTAGTTCGCCTTGTTCGGAGTGTTGACCATGGGGAAGCCGAGCCGCTCTCGCGAATCGAAATAGGCCTGTGCGACGGCGCGGGAGAGGTGGCGCACGCGGCCGATATAGGCGGCACGCTCGGTCACTGAGATAGCGCCGCGCGCATCGAGCAGGTTGAAGGTGTGCGAACACTTCATGACCATCTCGTAGGCGGGCAGTGCGAGCGGCACGCCGATCAGGCGTTGCGCTTCGGCTTCGTATTCATTGAAGTGCCGAAACAG
>JAYVOV010000122.1:0-8878 GCA_043757735.1 Burkholderiaceae bacterium | reverse complement strand
ACGCGTGCTGGCCGGTCTTGTCCTCCAGGCGCGCCACCACATAGCCGGGCGTGCTGGTCGGCACCAGGAAAGCCGATATGCCGCGTTTGCCGGCGGCTTTGTCGCTCACCGCCATGACGATCGCGACATCGGCGTTCTTGCCGGAGGTGATGAACTGCTTGACCCCGTTGAGCACCCAGTGCTCGCCGTCACGGGCCGCGGTGGTCTTCAGGGCGGAGGCGTCCGAGCCCACATGCGGTTCGGTCAGGCAGAAGGCGCCCAGCATCTCGCCACTGGCCAGCGGAATCAGCCACTCGCGTTTCTGCGCGTCGCTGGCATAGCGCATCAGAATCGAGCACACCGGGCAGTTGTTCACCGAGATGATGGTCGAAGTGGCGCCATCGCCGGCGGCGATTTCTTCGAGTGCCAGTGCCAGCGACACATAGTCCAAGCCCGCGCCGCCCCATGCCTCGGGCACGGTGATGCCGAAGCAGCCCAGTTGTGCCAGGCCGCGCAGCGCGGCCTTCGGGAAACTGCGCTGCCTGGCCCAGGTGGCCGCGTGGGGGGTGATCTCTCCGGCAACGTAGTCGCGGATCGCATCGCGGATCATTCGTTGTTCGTCGCTCAGCAGCATCGGGGGGCCTTCTGTGAAACGTGTCGAGCGCCTGTCAGCGGCGCTGGGCGGTGACTTTGATTTCGATCTTCATGCGCGCATCGTCCAGGCCGACGATCATCGCCCTCGCGGCCCTACCAGTCGATCGACTGGCCCTGGTAGTCGTAGAAACAGCCGCCTGGATACGCCAGCGGCTCGCCGATCACTCGGCGCAGCCCGGCGATGCTGTCGGTGACATCGATATCGGCGCTGGGGCCGCCCATATCGGTGCGCACCCAGCCAGGATGCAGTGCGAGCACCCGCACGCCTTGCGGCGCGAAGTCGACATGCGCCAGCTTCGCGACCATGTTCACCGCCGTTTTGGATACCCGGTAGAGCATGCCTGAACTGCTACCCGCTTCGGCGATCGACCCCATGCGGCTGGAGATGAAAGCGAGCGTGCCCTGCGACGGTGCGAGCAGCGGCGCCACCACCGGCACGATGCGCATGGCAGCAAGCACGTTGGTGTGCATGACCATGTTGAAGTCGGCATCGCCCGGCGGCTGGTGCGCGCTGCTGGTGCGCGGGCCATAGACGCCGGCATTGACCACCGCGACATCGATCTTTTCGCCATCGAGCCGCCAGGCGATGCCGGCGATGTCGGCAATCTGCATCACGTCGAGCTTGAGCGTGTGCGCGCCGAGATCGCGCAGCTTCGTGTGGTCGTCTTCGCTGCGGTGGGTGGCAAAAACCGTCCAGCCCTCGGCCAGGTATTGACGCGTGAATTCAAGCCCGAGGCCCCGCGAGGCCCCAAGCACCAGTGCCGTCGGCATGGCTGTCCTTACATCATCTCGACAGTGACCGCGACCGCTTCGCCACCGCCGATGCACAGCGTGGCCAGACCCTTTTTGCCGCCGGTCTTTTTCAGTCCGCCCAGCAGGGTCACCAGGATGCGGGCGCCGGAGGCGCCGATCGGGTGGCCCAGCGCGCAGGCGCCGCCGTGGATGTTGACGATCTCATGGGCGAGATTGAATTCTTTCATGGCCGCCATGGTGACGGTGGCGAAAGCTTCGTTGACTTCCCACAGATTGACATCCCCGGCCTGCCAGCCCGATTTGGCCAGAACCTTCTGAATGGCGCCAACCGGCGCCGTGGTGAACCATTCGGGAGCCTGGGCGTGGGTGGCGTGCGCCACGATGCGGGCGATCGGCTTCAGGCCGCGCTTCTCGGCGGTCGACGCGCGCATCAGCACCAGTGCCGCAGCGCCATCGGAGATCGACGAAGCATTGGCGGCGGTGATGGTGCCGTCCTTGACGAACGCGGCCTTCAAGCCCGGGATCTTGTCGAGCTTGGCCTTGAAGGGCTGCTCGTCCTTGTCGATCTGCACGTCGCCAGCCTTGCCCTTGACGGTGACCGCTGCGATCTCCCAGGCGAAGCTGCCGTCGGTGTTGGCCTTGAGGGCGCGCTGGGTCGAGGCAATCGCGAAGTTGTCCTGCGCTTCGCGGGTGAATTCGTATTTCCTGGCGCAGGTTTCCGCAAATACACCCATTGCCTTGCCACGGTCGTAGGCGTCTTCCAGGCCGTCGATGGCCATGTGGTCGTAGACGGTGACGGCGCCGTAGCGGTAGCCCTTGCGCGAATTGAGCATCAGGTGCGGCGCGTTGGTCATGCTCTCCATGCCGCCGGCCACCATGATGTCGTGGGTGCCGCAGCTCAGCATGTCGTGGGCGAACATCACGGTCTTCAGGCCCGAGCCGCACATCTTGGACAGGGTGACCGCGCCAACCGATTGCGGCAGGCCGGCGCGCAGGGTGGCCTGGCGGGCCGGCGCCTGGCCCTGGCCGGCCATCAGGCAGTTGCCGAACAGCACTTCGCCGATGTCGGCGCCGGCCACGCCGGCCCGCTCGACAGCCGCTTTGATCGCAACCGCGCCGAGGTCGTACGCGGGGACGGCGGCGAAGTCGCCGAGCATGCCGCCGATGGGGGTGCGGACAGCGGAAACAATGACGATGGGGTCACTCATTGGGTCTCTCCCTGAGCAAGGTTTGAATGGAAACTGGGCTGATCGGGCGGCGCGCCAGCCTAGGTTTCGCTGCGCTGCACCAAACTAGTGAAGAATGCTCCAAACCGGGTCGATTGTCGACCCGGAGCCCGGTTCGTTCATCCAGTGCTTGAAGCGCAGGCTGTCTGGATAGGGAAACACGTCTTCGAGCACACCCGCGCGGATCCGGTCCTGGCGGGCCTGCCAATAGGCCGGGTCGAGCAGTTCGGCGTGGTGGCGCATAAAAACCTCGCGCACTGCCGGATTGCCGAGCAGAAACGTGCCGAACTCCTCCGGAAAGACGTCGCGCGGGCCGACGCTGTACCAGGGCTCGGCGGACATCTCGTCCTCGGGTGTGCGCGGCTCCGGAATGCGCCGGAAGTTGCAGTCGGTGAGGTAGGCCACCTCGTCGTAGTCGTAGAAGACGACCCGGCCCTGGCGGGTCATGCCGAAGTTCTTGTAGAGCATGTCGCCCGGGAAGATGTTGGCCGCGACCATCTGCCGGATCGCGTCGCCGTATTCGATGATCGCGTGCGCGCGCTCCTCGAGCGTGGCGGTTTCGAGGTACATGTTCAGCGGCACCATGCGCCGCTCGATGTACATGTGCCTGATCACCACCGTGGCGTCGTCGCTGCTGCCCTCGTCGATCAGCGAAGCTGCCACGTCCTTGAGTTCGGCGAGCAGGGCGGGCGAGATGCGCGACTTCGGGAACGGCACGTCGATGTATTCCCAGGTGTCGGCCATCCGGCCCACCCGGTCATGAATCTTGACCAGCTGATACTGCGACTGCACGAATTCGCGCGACACGTCTTTGCGCCGCTTGTCCTTGATCACCTTGAACACGTAGGGAAACGACGGCAGCGTGAACACGCCCATCACCATGCCCGCGATGCCGGGCGCGATCTCGAACTGGTCGGTGGAATGGCGCAGGTGGTGCAGCAGGGCGCGATAGAACAGCGTCTTGCCCTGCTTGTGCAGCCCGAGCATCGTGTACAGCTCGGACTCCGGCTTGGTGGGCATCAGCGTCTTGAGGAACTGCACGTAGGCTGATGGCGCGTCCATGTCGACCATGAAATAGGCGCGCGAGAAATTGAACAGGGCCTCGATGCGCTCGGCCCCGAACAGAATGGTGTCGACGAACATCAGGCCCTTGAAATTTTGCAGCAGCGGCACCGCGAACGGCTGCAGCTCGCCGTCGTTGATCAGCCGGCCGATCAGGTAGGCGGCCTTGTTGCGGAAAAACGGCGTGCGCAGCACCTGGATCTGGCAGTCGACCGCGCCGGCAATCGCGCCGAAGTGAGCGATGGCGGCTTTTCGTATCAGGTCGAGGTCGCGCTCCACATCGACGAACGGGCAGGCAAAGCCGATGTCGATCAGCACCTGGCGCATTGCCGTCAGCCAGCCGGCGCTGTTCGGGTAATAGACGCGATAGGACGGCGGATCGGCATCGAGGTATTCGGTCGAGACCGCCGGCCGCACGAAGATGAAGTCGTTGTGAAAATAAGTTCGGTGCAGCAGCTTGGTGCACACGGAATTAAAAAACGTTTCGGCGAGTTCCGGCTGGCGATGGTCAGCCAGCAGGTTGACGAAATCGCGTTTCACCCGTGCCCACACCGGCTCGCCGAGACCGGCTGCGCCGAACTTGGATTCCACGCTGGCGACGGCCTCGAGCACGCGCTGGTCGTAGAACGTGATGCGCTCGCGTGCCAGCCGCCGGATGCCGTGCCAGTCGGCCCGCTCGAAGCGGCTCTTGGCCTGCTGCGCGTTGTAGCGGAACAGGCCGTAGTGCCGATCGAAGCCGGTGAGGATCGAACGCGCGATGGCCTGCGCAGTGGCCCCAGGCATTGCGTCAGGCGGTTTCGGCGAACAGTTCGCGGCCAATCAGCATGCGGCGGATTTCTGAGGTGCCGGCGCCGATCTCATAGAGCTTCGCATCGCGCCACAAGCGGCCGGTGGAGTACTCGTTGATGTAGCCGTTGCCACCCAGGCACTGGATGGCTTCGCCGGCCATCCAGGTGGCCTTCTCGGCGGCGTAGAGAATGGCGCCGGCAGCATCTTTGCGCAGGCTTCTGACATCGATCTTGCCGGCCCGGCTGCGATCGCACTGGCGGGCCACTTCGTAGACGTAGGCGCGGCAGGCCATCATGGTGGTGTACATGTCGGCAAGCTTGCCCTGCATCAGCTGGAACTCGCCGATCGCCTGGCCGAACTGCTGGCGTTCATGCACATAGGGCAGCACCGCGTCCATGCAGGCGCTCATGATGCCCAGCGGGCCGCCGGACAGTACCGTACGCTCGAAATCCAGTCCGCTCATCAGCACGTTGACGCCGCGGCCGACGCCGCCCAGCACGTTGCTGACCGGGACTTCGCAGTCCTGAAACACGAGCTCGCCGGTGTGGCTGCCGCGCATGCCCATCTTGTCGAGCTTTTGCGCCACCGAAAAGCCCTTGAAGCCCTTTTCGACCAGGAAGGCGGTCATGCCGCGCGGGCCGGCGGCGATGTCGTTCTTGGCGTAGATCACCATCACGTCGGCATCGGGCCCGTTGGTGATCCACATCTTGCTGCCGTTGAGCAGCCAGTGGTCGCCCTTGAGTTCGGCGCGCAGTTTCATCGAGACCACATCGGAGCCGGCGTTGGGTTCGGACATGGCCAGCGCGCCGATGTGTTCGCCCGAGACCAGTTTGGGCAGGTACTGCTGGCGCTGCGCCTCGGTGCCGTTGCGCATGATCTGGTTGACGCACAGATTGGAGTGCGCGCCGTAGGACAAACCCACCGATGCGGAGCCGCGCGAGATCTCTTCCATGGCGACCACATGCGCCAGATAGCCCATGGCGCTGCCACCGTATTCTTCCGGCACGGTGATGCCGAGTACGCCGAGTTCGCCGAACTTGCGCCAGAGATCCATCGGGAACTGGTCGCTGCGATCGATCTCGCCGGCGCGCGGCGTGATCTCGCGACTGGCGAACTGCTGCAGCGTTTCGCGCAGCATGGCGATGTCCTCGCCCAGGTCGAACTGCAGGCCGGGGATGTTCAGCATGGTCTTCTCCTAAGATGGATGGCGTTGGGCGGTCTGCGGTGCGGCCAGCGCCAGCTGGCGCTGGCCGCGCTGTTCGTGCTCGGCGATCTCGGCCAGGGTTTCCTGCAGATCCTGCAACTGACGCTCGAGCGTGCGCCGATGCTGAGCCAGCACGGTCAGAAAGCGAATGAGCTGCGCGCTGGTGTCGGCGGGCGAGTCATACATATCGACCAGATCGCGGATCTCTGACAGCGTGAGGCCCAGACGTTTGCCGCGCAGCGTCAGCTTCAGGCGGGTGCGGTCGCGCTGCGCATAGACCCGCTGGCGCAGGCCGGTGCCGGCGCGGGTCGGCGAGAGCAGGCCCTGATCTTCGTAAAAACGGATCGTGCGCGGCGTCACTTCGAATTCGCGTGCCAGTTCGGCGATGGTGAAGGTCGGCATGGCAGCGTTTGCGTCTACACTTTACGTAAACGTCAATTCTAACGCCGATGAATCCACTCGAAAGTCAGCTGCAGTATCCGTTCGGGGATCAGCTCCCGGCCCAGGCTCAGCGCATCGAGGTGGCGCCCGGCATCTTCTGGATCCGCATGCCGCTGCCGTTCGCGCTCGATCACATCAATCTGTGGCTGCTGCGCGATCAGTTCGAGGGCGAGGCGCTGGCTCACCTGCATTCGCTCTGGTATGCGGGTCTGGTGAGTCGCCAGGTGGGCAGCGACGGCGTGATCCGTTTCGCCGCCTGATCATGTTCGGGCCGGCCCACGCGGGCCTGCCCAGGCGCCCTCGGCGCGCCCGGGCACCCCGGTCGGGGTGCACCTCGCACGCTACTTCAGCACCTCGAACAGGTTGTTGTAGTCGTCGCTCCAGATCCGGCGGCCCGGCACCGAGGGCACGGCTTCGGCCTTGGCCTCGTCGCGCAGCGCCTTGAGCAGACGTTCGTTGCGGGTGATCACGACCCAGTCCGAGCGGTACAGGTAGCTGCTTTCCGGCGGATCGTCCACCACCCGCACCGCCTGCCAGCCGATCGAGTCGGCGAGCTGGCGCACGACGCCATTGAGGTCGAGGTAGCGATTGCTGATGTGGAAGATGATCGCGCCGTTTTCCTGCATATGCCGCCGGTACAGGGTGATTGCTTCGCGGGTAATCAGGTGCACCGGGATCGAGTCGCTCGAAAAGGCGTCGATCGCCAGCACGTCCAGTTTCTGGCCGGGTTCTTTTTCGAGGACCAGACGGGCATCGCCCAGCAGGGTCTCGATGCTGGCCGGACTCTGGGCGAGGTAGGTGAAACGCGTGCGGGCGAGTTCCACCACCTTCGGATTGAGCTCGTAGATCCGATATTGATCGCCCGCCCGGCCGTAGGCGGCGAGGGTGCCCACGCCCAGGCCGATCAGTCCGACCCGCTGCGGGGCGGAGGGCGCGAAGCCGCGCAGCGTCTGAATGGTGCGCCCGACTCCCGAGGTCTCGCCGTAGTAGGTGGTGGGCAGCTTGCGGAACTTTGCATTGCGGTACTGCTCGCCGTGCGTGATCACGCCGTGCAGCAGGCGCCAGCGCGCGTTTTCATCGGTGTCGGGAGCGGTTGCCTTGATGCGCAGGGTGCCGTAGAAATTTCGCGAGATATCAATGCCGTCCTCGCGAATGTATCGGCTGTAGTCGTAGTACCCGAGCAGTGCGAGGCAGAAGCAGACCGCGCCGAATGCGGTTGCCAGGCCTTTCGAGAGAAACAGCACCAGCAGCGTGACCAGCACCAGCGCCAGCGGAAACTCCCAATACCAGGAATAGACCATTGGCGCCACGACCCCGACCAGCAGCCCGCCGATGGCCCCGCCCAGCGAGACCATCAGGTAGAAGCGGGTGAGGTGACGCGGCGCGGGTTTGCGCGCCACCAGTTCGCCATGGCAGAACATGCAGATCACGAACAGACCGATCGCGTAGAGCGACACTGCCTGAGCCAGCGGCATCACCGCGCGCTCGATCCCGAACACATAGGTGTCGATTTCGATCTGTGGCCGCCAGCTCAGGGCCACCAGCATCAGCGGCGCCAGCAGTCCGGCCAGGGGCAGATACCAGCGCCGCTTGTACCAGCCTTCGCCGTCGAAACACAGGATGAACGTGCCGAGGTACAAGGTGAGCGGCAGCACCCACAGGAACGGAATCGAGGCCACGTTCTGCGTGATGTGGGTGGTGACCGACAGCAGCATCACCGAGCCCAGGGCCGACAGCATCAGCCACAGTCCCTGCGCCTTCCAGGTGGGCGCCGCATCGTCTGTCTGCGCACCGGCCGGTTGCCGCGCGGCCGACATATCGACAGGCGGCAGCGTCGGCGAACCCCGGGCGCCGACCCAGGCAGCAACCGCGGCCAGCACGGCGAACACCGCGTAAGCGGTGCTCCAGCCCCAGGATTGCACCTTGCCGGTGGTGAGCGGCTCGATGAGGGGCGGGTAGGCGACCAGCGCCAGCATCGAGGCGACATTGCTCAGGGAGTAGAGCCGATAGACCTGTCCGCCCGAGTAGCGCCGCGCGAACCAGGCCTGCACCAGCGGGCCGGTGGTCGAGAGCATGAGATAGGGCAGGCCGATCGTCACCGCCAGCAGCACCAGGATGCGACCCACCGGGTCGGTGGCGCTGGTCGGCTTGAAGGCTTCGCTGGGGATGATCGGCAGCAGGGCCACACTGAGTGCGAGCAGTGCGGTGTGAATGATCGCCTGCTTGCGCGCGCCGACCTTGCGGATCAGGGTGTCCGAATAAAAATAGCCGGCCAGCAGCACCAGCTGGAAGAAGACCATGCAGGTGGTCCAGACGGCTGCCGAGCCGCCGAACCAGGGCAGGATCTGCTTGGCGATGATTGGCTGCACGAGAAACAGCAGAAATGCCGACAGGGCGATCGTGGATGCGAACAGGGTCACTCATAGACTCCGAGTTGCGACAGCGTGCTGTCGACGGCCGCCTGCCAGCCGCGGTTGGCGGCCGGTGATGCCGGACTGGGATGCAGGATCTGGGCGATACGGATGGCCGACAGGCGTTGACGTTGAGCGCCGCCGAGGGCGATGCCGGGTGTCTGGATGACGCGTTGCAGTCGTTTCAATGCAAACCCGCCGATGCCGATCGCCCAGGTCGGTGACAGCGCCAGCAGTGCGCGCACCAGGTGGGCGTCGCAGGCGGCTTGCAGCGGGATCGCTTCGCCGGCCGGCAGTCGATCGGGCGTGAAGTTTTTGCCCGAGGCCTCGAGAAACACGAGAGGGCAATAGTTGAGCAC
>JAYVOV010000121.1:0-8893 GCA_043757735.1 Burkholderiaceae bacterium | reverse complement strand
CAACAACGAGCCCAAAGAAGCCATTCCCCCTTTGCAGGAAGCAATCACCGCGGCACCCGAGAATATCGAGTTGCTGGATGCACTGGGCACTGCCTACCTGAAGTCGGGCGATGAGTCGCAGGCGATCATCACCTTCGAAAAAATTCTGCGCGCCAAGCCCGACTCTGCCCCATTGCAGTTGCGCATGGGCGAGTTTTATCTCAACCGCAAAGAATACGACCGGGCGATGACCCACTTCCGAAAATCCTCGGAGCTGGCGCCCAAGGCTCTGGAGCCCAAGGCCGCCATGGCATCGGCCCTGGTTGCTCAGGGCAAGATCGCCGAGGCACGCGCCCTCGCGGCTGCGCTGCAGAAAGAGGCGCCCAAGAGCGCTGTGGGTGCTGCGCTAGACGGCGATATCCTGACGCTCGACAAGAAGTATCCGGAGGCGGCTGCGTCCTACAAGAAAGCGCTGGCTATTCAGAAAGCGTTGCCGATCTCGCTCAAGCTGCACCGGGTGCTGATGATCAGCGGGCGCGACGCAGAGGCCGACACCCTGCTGAAGACGCTGCTGTCGGAATACCCTAAAGACATGAACGTCAAGTCGTATGCAGGCGTGGTCGAGATTGGCCGCAAACGCTGGGCACAGGCCATCGCGCATTACAAGGAGGTGGTCGCTGTCCAACCCAACAACGCGCTCGCCCTGAACAATCTCGCCTGGGCCTTGTACGAAACCAAAGACCTTTCGGCGCTGACGACCGCTGAGCAGGCCTACGCACTCGCGCCGAAATCGGCTGCGGTGCTCGATACCTACGGTGCGATTCTGCTGGCGCAAGGCAAAGCCGAGAAGGCGGTCGACATCCTCAAACTGGCGGTCGCGACGGCGCCGAAAGCAAATGTGTTCAGGGTCCGACTCGCAGACGCACTGATTGCGAGTGGCGACAAGATCGAGGCGAGAAAACAGCTCGAGATCGTCCTGGCCGACGTCAAGAACGGACCAGAATTCGAACAAGCCCAGGCGCTGATGAAAAAACTTTAGAGACCGCGGAGCGCACCCTTTCGCACTCCAAGCAATGCAGGGTCGAGTGTCGAATCGTGCGGTGTTCGGGTGGTTCTGGCTGCTGAACTGGGCCTTCATCTGCTACGGCAGTCTGATCCCCTTCGACTACCAGGGCATTACGCTTGACACTGCGCTGACACGTTTTGCGCGGATTCCCACGCTTGTTCTCGGGCTGGAAAGCAGAATCGACTGGCTCGCCAATTTGATTCTGTATGCCCCCTTGACCCTGTTCGGCGCCCTCTGGCTCAGCGGGGGCAAGACCTTCAGGCAGGCACCCGTCGCGGTAATCGGTGGGATCCTGCTGGCGTCAGCGTGGTCACTGCTGACTGCCCTCGGGATCGAGTTCGCGCAGCTCTATTTTCCGGCGCGCACTGTTTCAATGAACGATCTGATTGCGGAAGGTCTGGGTACGGCCACCGGCGCCGGCATCGCTTTGATCGCCGGTAATCGCCTCTTCCTGCTGATTGCCCGTGCTCGTTCGATCAGCCGCGAAGAAGCGAGCGTTGCCGCCGTGGCTCTGTACGGCCTCATATATGTCGCCGTCTCGTTATTTCCGTTCGATTTCTCGGCAGCTGCCGTCATCTTGGCGCAGAAACTTCGTGACGGTCAGGCCAGCTGGTGGCTGTCCGCCAGCCAGTCCGAACAAGGTCTGCTGGTTTATCTGAAACTGGTTGCCGAGGCGATCGCGTTCGCGCCATTCGGGTATTGGGCTGGTCGCAGATGGCCCTCGCGCGGACCAACGGCGGCCGCTCTGGGAGGCCTCGCTGCGGGCAGTCTGATCGAGATCCTGCAATTGTTTCTGATGGCCTCGACCTCTCAGGGAGCGTCGGCGATTGCACGGGCGCTCGGCGCGACGCTGGCTGCCTGGCTGGCGACGCGCGAGAACCGTATCGCGCGCTGGGCGACGCCATCGCGCCGGCGCGTGCTCGCACTCACTTTAAGTGCCCCATGGTTTGCCGGCGTTCTGTACCTGGCAGGATGGGGTCGCTCTGCCGTCAATCTGACCGACATCCCGACACGTCTCGATGCGGTTCGTTGGACACCCTTCGTTTACCACTACTTCACCAACGAGGCCGTAGCGCTGGTCAGTGTGCTGGCCATCGGCGGCGCCTACGCCTGGGTCGGCCTTGCCGGCCCGCTGATCAGTCGACACACCGCTACATGGGCGTGGCCAACGCTAGCGTTTCTCATAGCTGCCGCAGTCGAGGCCAGCAAATTGATCCTGGCAATGAGACATCCAGACCCGACCAATGCGTTGATCGCGGCCGCGGCAGCCTACCTGATGGCCACTATTTGGCAACGTTTCACAGGGCTTCGCTCGAAGGCTGGAAGCCGCTCCAAAACTGCCCCTGAAGAGATCAAAATTCCGCTTCGTCGGCTGCAGCTGCGGGCGCAGGAGGAGTCGCAAACGCCTGAACTTCCGGCGCCGCTATTGGCCGCCACGCTGGGGATCACGTCGGCAATATTGATTCGTCTCTACCCGAACAATACTGTCGCACTTGCAACCGCAGCGCTCCTCTGTGTGGTCGCGGTCTGGCGGCACCCTGCGTCGGCGTTCATGATCGTCGCGATCCATCTGGGGCTCTCGGACGTGGTGCGATATACCGGCAATCGTGTCTGGGAGCCACTCGACACACTGATGGTCGCCGTACTGATCGGCGCCCTGGCCAGCCGCGAACCGCCCGGCAATGGCACGCCAATTGGCGGCCATTGGATAGCCGCCCTGTCGATCCTGACCACGATCGGAATTGCGCGAGGGCTTGCCGGTGCAGACATGAATGATCCGGACCTCTTGTTCAGTCGAATGGGTCCTTTCAACGCCCTGATACTGGCCAAGGGCGCCGTCTGGGCGATGGCGCTGCAGTGGCTGCTGAGCAGGGGTACCGTGCGCGGTGCGAACGCACTGACGCAATTCGCGGTCGGACTGACCATCGCCTTGGCCGGGGTGAGCGCGCTGACCATCATGGAGCGCAGCAGTTTCTTGGCGCTCGGCGACTTCACATCGCCCCACCGGGCTGCTGGGCCATTCTCGGCAATTTCGACCGGGGGCGCATATATCGAGGGCTTCCTCGCCGCTGCGGTCCCCTTCGGGATCGCGTGTGCGGTGCTTGCTCGACATTGGTTGGGGCGAGTCGCAAGTGTGGGTACGGTTGTGCTGGCAGCCTATGCAACGATGATCACGTACTCCCGTGCAGGCCAGGTCATGTTCCTGCTCTGCGCAGCAGCTACTCTGGCAGTAGCGCTGCGTTCAGCCAGGTCGACCTCACCGGGCACGACGACTCAGCCCGCGTCGCGGACAATGCCTGACGGCTGGTGGTCACGATTTTTCTGGCCGCTGGCGATTGCTGGCCTGATTGCATTGGTCGCCGTACCGGTCCTGGTTGGCGGATTCTCGACCTGGCGATTTACGCAGGTCTCGCAAGATTCAGATACCCGTGTAGAGCACTGGCGCAAAGTGGCGAAGCTGATTGGCGACAATCCCCTCGACTGGCTGTTAGGACGCGGCATCGCACGGCTGCCGATGGTTGCCTACCTCGAGTCCAGCGCTGATGAACGCCCCGCACTGTTTTCCCGCCAGCGGGAGTCAGGAAACCACTACCTGCGGGTCTCACCCGGCATGATTGGGTATCTCGACCAGACTTTGTCGGCATCTGTTTCCGGGCTGGTGCGTATGACGCTGCGCGCTCGCTCCGGCGTGCCTGGGGCGTCGTTCTCGGTGATGCTCTGCGAGAAAGACCTCGTACAATCGGTGCGCTGCGACTCGCGAATGATTCAGCCGCCGCCGGACGGCAAATGGCACGTCGTCGATGCCGCGCTTGAACTTGACCGCTCGGCCACTTCCACGCGTTGGCCGCGGGCCCACCAGGTCATTTCCCTTGCGTCAGGCAGCTTGTCCATCGACATCGATGATGTTCAGGCTCGCGACGTCGAAGACGCACAGCTGATCGCCAACGGTGGATTCGAAAACGCGCTGGGTGCCTGGTACTACGTCTCGGATGCCCACCTCGCCTGGCACGCCAAAAACCTCTTACTGCATCTGGGCGTTGAGCACGGACTGCTTGGCGCATTGTTCTATCTTGCGATGGCACTGGTCGCGTTCCAGCGTCTGCTGCCGGCTCTGAAATCGCGATCCATCTATCAGGTGGCGCTCGGATCGGCTATCGCTGCGTTTCTGGGCATTGGCCTGATCGACAGCCTGATTGACTCACCCCGCTTCAGTCAGTTGTTTCTGATGCTGCTGCTGCTGGCAATGACCCCGATCCGTCAAAAGCTGTAACGCACCTGCGCATAGACCCGGTCCTGCTTTCCGTAACGCCCGAACAGCCCCAGCACCTCGCCGCCGAACGCGTCGAATCCGGCCTTGACCCGCACATTGGGCCCGGCTTTCCAAATCAGCGCGGCGCGCGCCATCCAGTCGCTGCGGACCAGGCTGGAAATGCCGAGCACCTCCGCATCCAGCGTGGGGGAAATTGCATGAACGACCAGCAGGCTCACGCCCGATTCAACCTGCTTGAGCCCGGTGGCGGGATCGTGGTTCAGGAAGACCCGCTGGTAGACCTGCCCGTTGAGCCGCCAGCCGTCGCCCGGCGTCCCCTCGAGGCCCATGACCCAGTCCAGGGTGTTCTGGCGCACCAGACCGTCGGGAACCGCAAGGTCGAGCGCCGCGAAACGGCGCCCGTTCGTGACCACCATCTCGGCCTTGAACACGATGCCATCCATATCGCGCGCAACCGTGCCGCCGACCCGCGTCAGATGCTCGTAGGTGGGCCGATAAATCACAGAGGGGCCGGCACCTGACAAGGCCAACCCCGCAGGCGAACTCAGGCCCGGCACCCCCACGACCTCGCGACCGAACGCCGGCGAGGTATCAGGCGACCGATACACAAAGCCCGACCAGTCCCAGCCATCGGTATCAGCTGAAATGCGCGCACCGAAGCCGCCATTGGAGAAATTGCGCGCCAACTTCTGCTCGCTGCGTACGTCGTAGCCCAGCCCGTCGTAACGGTATGGAGCGGGATAAAAATCGGCACCCGGTTTGCCAATGCGGTCGTACTCCGGTGCCGGCAGCCAGACGAACTCCAGATGCCGATCGTTCTTGAAGTACTCGGCCCGGATGGCCCACTGCGGAATGCGGATCTGCTCGAAATCCTGCAGCACGAACTGGCGCATGTCTTTGGCAGACACCACATCGGCAAAAAACAGGCCCACCATCTCGCCCCACACGATGTGCTGACGGCCCACCCGCCACTCCCAGTCCCCACGGCTCCAGTCCACGTACGCTTCGCGCAGCGCGAGCTCCGTTCGCTGGTCGCGCTGCACGGCAGCGGCGTAGTAGTCGCTGCCGTCATAGGCCAGATCGTGGCTCACCCGGGCCGAGAGCTTCCACTTGAGGCCGGTCGACCAGACCCCCTTGCCGGTCAGTTCGGCGCGCAGGCGCGCGTTGGCGGTATGGACCGGATCCGCCAGTACTCGCGCCAGGTCGCCCTGCAGCCAGCCCGTCCACTGGGTGGCTGCGGCGGCCGGTGTCGCGTCAGACTTGGCACCCATCTGGATGCCGCTCGGACCACCGGTCTGAGCGCCGGTCTGAGTACCGGTCTGAGCGCTGCAGAACAGGGGCAGCAGGCACGCGGCGCCGCACACCAGACCCTGCACGATTCGGGACAAACGCAAGAACGACCCCATCACTTGATTTCCTCGATCTCGAAGGATTATTCCACCGCAACGGCACAGATCGCTACGCATGCTTCGTGCGCCCTGGCGCACATCTCCAGCCTGGCGCACATCTCCAGCCTGGCGCACATCTCCAGCCCGGCACGCATCTCGTCGCCGCCTGCCGCCACCCGTCCGAAAAGCAATGAACCGGCAGGATCGATGGCGTTCAATAAAACAGATTCCCTGGTTGCCGGTTCACGCAACTCGTTGCTCTCCACAAGCGACAGCACCCGCATGCATACCTCCCCAACTCAAGTTCACTGTAGCGCAAAGCCCTCCAAAGTGGAGATCGCCGCACCCGCCGGGCCGCCGATCGACGCCAGCCGCCGACAAACGCTGCATCGGGCGTTGTTCCTGACCATCGGCGGCGCCTCGGCAGGCGCGTTTGTGCCGGCCCGCGCGCAATCGACCGGCGCAGACGGTCCGGCTGGCACTGAAGAAGATCCCAAGGCCAGGCAAATCGTTCAGCGAGCCGACGATATCCGCTTCCCACGGGACCCCTTCCAGGTGGAGGTTCGGGTCACCTCCACCATCGGCGGTCAGGCTCAAGACATACGCCGCTACCGGATTCTCTCCAAGGGCAACGAGAACACCATCATCCTCACGCTCGAGCCCTCGGCAGAGCGCGGGCAGAACCTGCTGATGAAGGGGCGCGAACTCTGGGTGTTCATGCCCAGCGTGTCGCAGCCAGTGCGCCTGTCGCTGTCGCAGCGGCTCACCGGCCAGGTGGCCAACGGCGACCTGGCCCGCGTGAATTTCTCGGGCGATTACCTGGCCACACTCAAGGGCCAGGAGACTATCGGCGGGCGCGAGCACCATGTGCTCGAACTGATCGCCGGCGAACGATCGGTCACCTACCCGAAGATCCTTTACTGGGTTCGCGCGGCGGACTCGCACCCCGCGCGCGCCGAGTTTCATTCGCTATCGGGAAAGCTGCTCAAGACCTGCCGCTACGAGCAGTTCGCAGCGCTCGGCGGGCGCATCCGTCCCACTCGCCTGGTGATGGCCGATGCGCTGAAACAGGGTGAAGAATCGGTGCTGGAGTACAGCGATCTCAAAGCGGCCTCGCTGCCCGACCGGATGTTCTCCAAGGAATATCTGAAGAAGCTCGATTGATCACAATAACTCCCGTCCACCGTGAGCTTCCACTTGTCGGGCGCCCCGTCCGTCAGGCGGACCAAGCCGCGAGAAACGGCGGAAATCAGCCGTAATACCAATCACTCGCACACAATTTTCTGAGGTATTCCGCGTGACGGCAACAGCACTCAAGGCGCCGGCCCATGACCTGATGGCCCCCGACACAATCATCAATGTGTCTGGCGAGGATGGCGACCTGCACGCCGAAATGCCGACCTATCTGCGGCCGGCGCCGTGGCGAGCGCCGAACAGCGTGCCGCAGGCACCCGGCAGACCGGATGCCCGCGCTGAGCAGGGTCTGGATACAGGTCTTGTAGAAGCCACGATCGGCCTGCCGCTGCCGGCCCATCCCCATCGCGGCACCGCGCATCTGGTGCTCAGCACTCCCGAAGAGCCCACGCTGATGGGAATGCCAGCGCAGAGCACCGTGGCAAACTCGCCCGTGCGCTTCAAGATACGCCTGGCCAACGATGAAGGCACCCGCAGCACCGCCAGCTATCTGATCGAAAAAATGTACAGCTGGCGCGGCTACGCATCGTCAGGCCCGAAGGCGGCGCCCAACCGGGTGACGCTGGTGGCATCAGACATCGCGCGCGCGCTGGCCACCATCACCATCGGCTTCGACTGCGAAGAAGGCCTTGTAGTCGACGATCTCTACAAACAGGAAGTCGACTCGATCCGCGGTCAAGGCGCGATCATCTGCGAATTCACGAAACTGGCGGTCGACCGCGATCAGCAGTCCAAAGAGCTGCTGGCGATGATGTTCCACATCGCCTACATGTACGCACGCAGGATGCAGCTGTGCACCGACCTGCTGATCGAGGTGAACCCGCGCCATGTGCGCTTCTATCAGCGGATGCTGGGCTTTCGCCAGCTCGGGCCGGAACGCAGTTGCCCAAGGGTGGGCGGAGCGCCCGCGCTCCTGCTGTGGCTGCGGCTGAAACATGCGCAGGAACAGATCGACCTGAATGGCGGCCGCAAAGAGAACTATGCGCAGGCGCGGTCGCTGTATCCCTTCTTCTTCGCGCCGCAGGAAGAGGACGGCATCGTCGGCCGTCTCAAGGCGATCGGGTGAACGTTCTGAAGGCGATCGGGTTAGCCGATCACACTCAGTTAGCCGTCTGAGGCGTCGTCGCTCCTGACGACGTCATCCGCGAATATAGTCGAGGCAACCAGTTCGGGCCTCACCATCACCCACTTCAGCCCCTGGCGCACACCCAACGCGGTAAGTTCGCCGTCCTCTATGCGCACCAGCCGATCGGCAGCGGCGATCACGCGCTCATCATGCGTCGAGAACACGAAGGTGGTGTTGTACTTGAGGTTGATGGCCTTCATCAGCTTCAGGATTTCAATGCCAGTCTCGTGGTCGAGATTTGCGGTGGGCTCATCGGCCAACACAATGCGCGGCTTGACCGCCAGCGCACGCGCGATGGCCACACGCTGACGCTGACCACCTGACAATTCGTTGGGCCGGTGTTTGGCGAACCGGGTCAATCCCACCAGTTCAAGAAATCGCGCGACCCGCTCGTGGCGTTCCTGGCGCGACAACTCCGGAAACTGCAGCAACGGGTACTCGACGTTCTCATAGGCCGACAGCACCGGGAACAGATTGAACGTCTGGAAGATGAAGCCGACGGTTCGGGCCCGATAGTCGGCCAGTTCGTCGGGCGTGCGCCCGCTCACCTGATGGCCGTCGATGACCAGCCGGCCGGCGGAAGCGGTATCGATGCAACCGATCAGATTCAAAAGCGTAGACTTGCCGCTGCCCGATGGCCCGGCAATAGCGAGGAACACGCCTTCGGCAATTTCGAGGTTGATGTCGCGCAGCGCCACAACTGTCTGGCCGCCCAGCCGGTACTGCCTTGACACATGTTCGAGCGTGACCAGCGCCATCGATTCCTCCGTGTTCGCGCACGGCAGAAGCACCGCGACGCAACTGCCGAAATGTAACCGATACCCAGCAGATTCAGCGATGGCAAAAACGATCAACGGCATTCTGACCAT
>JAYVOV010000120.1:0-2420 GCA_043757735.1 Burkholderiaceae bacterium | reverse complement strand
CCACCAATCGCATTTTCAATCACCGCCGAGTAGGCGATGGCGATGTTGTTGGTCATGCCATTGGCCGACGAATACGAGCCTGCCACCAGGCTGATGATCGACTGGGTGCTCCAGCCGCTCAGGTTGATCGTGTCGTTGCCGGCGGAATCGAAGATCGTCAGGACGGGATCAACGTTGATGGTGAAGTCGAATATCTGCGCGGCCTGCGCGCTGATGTTCCTGACGCCGAAGCCATAGACGGTGTCTTCGGTGCGGGTGGTGGTCGAGATGCCGTAGATGCTCTGGATGGCGAGCACATCGTTGACCATCGGCGTGTCGGGCGAAAGGGTCTTGCCACTGGCCTCCCATTCAGCCCACTGAACCCCTTCTGTGAAGCCGGCATTTCTGCTTGGGCCGAAATACGACATGATCGACAAGACCGTGGAGTCCTGGGTCGACTCGGGTGTGGCGGGGCCGCGGCTCGCGTCGTAGTCGCCCATGTGATTAAGACCGAGCGCATGCCCGAGTTCGTGCATGATGGTCGTGAACCCGTAGCTGCCTACGCTTGCGCTGGAGACCGCCGAGCCCTTCTTGAACCAGGCGGAGCCGGCGCTCGGAAAGTACGCGTGCGCGTAGCCGGGCATCGATGACGAGAAGGCAAATTCGATATTCGAGTTCGTCGAGGTGGTTTCGACGAATGTCTGCGGGATCAGGTCGTCCCAGTTGCGCACCGCCAGGGTGAAGATGGGCTGAAGGCTGGCACTGACGAAACTGAAACCCGTCAGCTCGCTGCTCGACTGCCGGTCGTAGGTCAGTCCCCGCGTCGACGTGGGAAACGCATAGGTGATGGTGGTGGTCGGCGCGATGTTCCAGGTTGAACTGGAAATGAGCTGAGTGAGGACCGCGGAGAGTTCCAGTTCGGGCAGCGCCATGATGAACTCCTCAATTCGCCTGCCGGGCGGCGCGAGTGTCGAGCCGCACCATGCGCTTGCCGATGTTCTCGCCTGCCAGCAGACCGATCAGCGCCGCCGGCGTGTTCTCGATGCCCTCGATCACGTCTTCGGGCACCTTCAGGCGGCCGTCGCGCACCCAGGCTTCAAGGTCATCGAGGGCCGTCTGCCGCTCGGCGTCGAAGCCGAGCTCGGACTTGAGCCAGGCGCACTTGCTGGCGCTGCCAGCGATGCCGACGACGCGGCAGCCTTGAATCTTGGCGATCTGACCGACGAAAGCGCCGACCGCACCCGCTGCAGCGGAGACGACAACCGTCTCGCCCGGCTTGGGCTGACCAACCCGCAGCAGGCCGAAGTAGGCAGTCAGGCCGGCCACGCCGTAGACGCTCAGCAGATGGGTGAGGGGTTCACGGCGCTGCAGTTTTCTGGCGCGCGTGGCGGGCACGGCGGCGAATTCCTGCCAGCCTGTGTCGGCGAATACCAGGTCGCCGGGGGCGAATCCTTGCGCCTGCGATTCAATCACTTCTGCGAGGGCGCCACCGGCCATCACCTGCCCTGATTCGAGTGCAGAGCGGTAGGTGGCGCCTTGCATCCAGGCACGGTTGGCCGCGTCGAGCGAGATCATCAGCACCCGCAGCAGCAGCTCACCCGGGGCGGCCTGGGGCATCGGCCCTTGGGCGAGTTTGAAGTGTTCCGGGCCGAGTTTTTCTCTGGGGATTGCGGCCAGCTGGATTTGGCGGTTGATGGCTGGCATGGCGTTTCGTTCCTCGGCGTGATGGACCTGGTGATCTGGGGCGATCATGGCATAGATGCAACCGTCCTCAAGCGCAGTCAGCTGCCGTTCGAAAGCCGCAATTGCTCGAAGTGCTGTCGGGAGAATTGCCTGTTTTCGCCGCCACCCGATAGCGGTTGCAGTAGGAGTCGTGGCAAAGGAACGATCCGCCGCGCATCGATCGGCAGCCACCAGGGCAGTCCGGGAACGGGTCGGGCAGCTCGGGCGCAATGCCTCCGAGATCTGCAGATGGAACACGAAAGAGGCGCCAGCGCGCTCGGCGTCGGTGATGTATTTACCGGCGCCCACGAAGCGGCGGAACTGCCGGTTGGTGAGCACCGTCGCGGCAATGCGGAAGTCATCGACGATGACGCGCCTGGCTGGCCCTTCGCCATCGGCGGCGATGCTGTCGAGAGAGTCGGTGCCCATGGTGAATTCGCCGCCGCGGATGACGAGCATCGTGTCGCGCTCATGGGCTGCGCCCGTGCCCGTGGCCATCGCCGCTCATCGTGTCATCCGCCCCGGGTTGCGCCAGCGCACAAGGCGCGACTACTCGTCTTCCCAGAACGCCGGCGTGACACCCTGACTGCGCATCAGCGCGACCTCTTTGTCGCGTGGCAGCACACCGCACCGCCAAGTTGCCCTCATGCTCGCAGAACATCGGCGGACGCTGCGGCTGCTCGGCCTGGAACGCAGGTGCCAGCGAGTGGCCCTCGAGG
>JAYVOV010000119.1:0-2422 GCA_043757735.1 Burkholderiaceae bacterium | reverse complement strand
GTCTTCTTCATCGATCTTCTCCTGTGTGTTCACGATGAATCACAGGTTATCGACCGATCAATGCCTCGGGAAGAACGCCTCGGTTTGAACGCTTACGGAAAGCCGGAGAACGCGTAGGACGTGCCGCCGATCGCGGGCGCACCGGTGAAATTGAAGCGCAGTGTTCCTGCGCCGTTGGCGGGCTCGACTTTTTCGAAGCTGAGATTGGCCACGTTCGAGAACGCCGCCAGCACGAGCACGGTAGCCGCCTGCTGATCCATGTTGAAGCCGGTGAAATCGGCGGACGTGATCTTGCTTTCATTGCCGGTGTCGGTTCCATAGGCCCCGTACACATTGGTACGAACGAATTGCGACGCGAGCGTTGGAAAGCAATAGGTGACCGCTGCGCGGTGGGCGGGGCAATTGCCATTTTTGGTGCCCTCTCTTTGGTTGGGGGTTGGACGCGAGAGCAAGTCTGCAGAATTGACTGCGGACAGTGAACCATCGTGCCGAAACCGCCATTTATTTACTGACAATTCAACAACGCGACAAATGTCCAATAGGGAAACAGGGAAATGCAAGGTTTGGCTGCAACGACTCGGACAACCACATCAACCCAGCCTTTTCATTTGACAAGACCGGGGGTCGGTCGGCACTCTTCGTCCATGGTCGATTGACTGCGGCGGGAGAGATCACCCGCTCAGACGCGGGTGGCGCCGAAGGTGTATCGCCCCGAAAACTCTCAGGCAAAAGGACTGCCGCAGTTTCGACTCTCTGGAGAGAAGGCGCGCAAAAGCGAACCGGCTGAACACAGCGGGTTCATGATCGCGGCGGCCTCGCCGAAGGAAACAGGTGAACACCGGCCTGCCGTTGTTCACTGAATGTCTCAGGCAAACGGACAGAGGGGGTTCCCGGCAGGACGGCCACGCGGTCGTCCGCCATGCGTTCATTTCGCGCTCAGGAGCCCAGCATGCAGAACCCCAGCAACCTCAAGTATTCCGCCAGCCATGAGTGGCTGCGCGACAACGGCGATGGCACGGCCACTGTCGGCATCACCTTCCATGCGCAAGATGCACTGGGCGAACTCGTCTACGTCGAGCTGCCCGAAGTCGGCCGCCAGGTCACGGCCGGCGATGCCTGTGTAGTGGTGGAGTCCACCAAAGCCGCGTCCGATGTCTACGCGCCAGTCGATGGCGAGATCGTCGACGTGAACCCGGCACTCACCGACGCGCCGCAAACCGTCAACGAAGCGCCGTTCAGCGATGGCTGGCTGTTTCGCATCCGGCTGTCCAGCCCCGAGCAGCAGGCCAGCCTGATGAGCGCCGAGGTCTATACCGCCGGTCCCGGCGCGGCCTGAGGGAGCAGCCACGATGAGTTCAGCCGATGCCATCGGCGGCGTTCGCGCGCTGTTCGCCGACGACGAATTCCACGCACGCCACCTGGGGCCTTCAATCGCCCAGGAGAGCGCAATGCTCGAAACCCTTGGGTATGCCGCGCGCGCCGATCTGATCGACGCAACGGTGCCGCCGGCCATCCGCCTGCACCGCGACCTGGCATTGCCCGCGCCCGTCAGCGAAGCCCGTGCCCTCGCCGAGCTGCGTGAACTGGCCGCCCACAACCAGGTCTGGCGCTCATACATCGGCGCGGGGTATCACGGCACCCTCACGCCGGAGCCGATCAAGCGCAATGTGCTCGAGAACCCCGGCTGGTACACCGCGTACACGCCCTACCAGGCCGAAGTCGCGCAAGGCCGGCTCGAGTCGCTGCTCAATTTCCAGCAGATGGTGATCGACCTCACCGGGCTGCCGATGGCCAATGCCTCGCTGCTCGACGAAGCCACCGCCGCGGCCGAAGGCATGGCCTTGTGCCGGCGCGCGTCCAAAAGCAAGGCGCAGGCGTATTTCATCGACGCGGGCACCCACCCGCAGGTGATCGCGGTGATGCGGACGCGCGCGCACTGGCTGGGCTGGACAGTAATCATCGGCGACGCGCGCTGCGACCTCGATCCGGCCGCTGTGTTCGGTGCGCACCTTCAGAGTCCGGATACCTGCGGACAGATCCATGACTTCAGCGACGTGATCGCCGGCATTCACGCGGCTGGCGGCAAGGTCTGCGTCGGCAGCGACCCCCTCGCCCTGATGCTGATCAAGACCCCCGGTGCGATGGGCGCCGATGTCGCGATCGGCTCGGCGCAGCGCTTCGGCGTGCCCCTCGGGTATGGCGGCCCGCACGCGGCCTTCATGGCCACCCGCGAAGAGCTGGTGCGCATGATGCCGGGCCGCCTGATCGGAGTCTCCAAAGACGCGGCCGGCAATCCGGCGCTGCGCATGGCGCTGCAGACCCGCGAGCAGCACATCCGCCGCGACAAGGCGACCAGCAACATCTGCACCGCGCAGGCCCTGCTGGCCAATATGGCGGCGTTTTATGCGGTCTACCACGGCCC
>JAYVOV010000118.1:0-2427 GCA_043757735.1 Burkholderiaceae bacterium | reverse complement strand
GAGCGCAGCGGCCGTCCGTGGTTACCCGGCCGCCTGTGCCGCACCCTGATGAGTCTGGCCGCAGACCGGGCAGTGCGGGTTGCGCGGCAGCCGGATTTCATTGATCTGCAGGCTGCGGGCATCGAGCAGCAGCAGGCGGCCCACCATGGGCTCGCCAAAGCCGCCGGCCAGCTTCAGCGCTTCGGCGGCCTGCATCGTGCCGATGATCCCGGTCAGCGGCGCGAACACGCCCATGGTGGCGCACGCGACTTCTTCGACCTCGTCGGTCGGCGGAAAAAGGCAGGCATAACAGGGTGAGTCTTCGCGTCGCGGATCGAATACCGACAGCTGGCCGTCGAAACGAATCGCGGCGCCCGAGACCAGTGGCACTCGTTGGCGCACGCAGGCCGCGTTGATGGCTTGACGGGTCTGGAAGTTGTCGCAGCAGTCGAGCACCACCGTGCTCTGTGCAACCCGTGCCGCCAGTGACTCGCCGCTCAGGCGCTCGGTGACCGGCACCACTTCGATGTGTGGATTGAGTGCGAGCAGGCTGGCCCGACCGGAGACGGCCTTGAGCTGACCGACCGAAGTCTGGGTGTGCAGGATCTGGCGCTGCAGATTGGTGAGATCGACGGTGTCGCCGTCGGCCAGCACGATGCGGCCGATGCCCGCGCTGGCCAGATAAAGCGCGGCTGGCGAGCCCAAGCCACCCGCGCCCACCACCAGCACGGTGGCGGCCAGCAGCCGCTCCTGAGCCTCGATGCCGATCTCCTCGAGCAGGATGTGCCGGCTGTAGCGGAGCAATTGCTCGTCGTTCATCGGCGGTTCACGCAACGTCGGGCGCGGCCGTGTGCGTCCATCGAGCCCACAGCCGGGACGGATTGCGCCCTACTTGGCTTTGTCGGCCTTGTCGGCCTTGTCGGCCTTGTCGGATTTTTCACCCGCATCGAACTTGGGCATGTCGTCCTTGGGCTTGGCGATAGCCACCGCTCTGCCTTTCAGGTGATTCATGGCCTGGGCAAGTTGGAAGTCGTCGGCTGATCCGAACTCGATGGGCTTGCGGTCTTTGAGCTTGGGGTCTGACGCGGCGGCGGGATCAGTGGGTTTTGGGACGATCGACTTGGTCTCGCTCTCCTTGTCATTGGACAAGTGGCGGTTCAGGTCGGCCTCGCGAACACGGAATTGATTCAGGTCGCCTTCCGGGGTCTCTTCGACCAGGAAGTCGGGTGAGATGCCCTTGGCCTGGATGGAGCGTCCGCTGGGCGTGTAGTACCGCGCGGTGGTGAGTTTGATTGCGGTGCTGTTGGTGAGCGGCAGGATGGATTGCACCGAACCCTTGCCGAAGGTTTGGGTGCCCAGCACCACCGCCCGTTTGTGGTCTTGCAGCGCGCCGGCGACGATCTCGGAGGCCGAGGCGGAGCCGCCGTTGACGAGCACGACCATCGGCACGGACTTCACTGCCGCGGGCAGCTTCGCGATGATGTCGTCGCGGCTGCCGCGCAGATAGTCGTCGGGCGAAGCCAGGTATTTGCGCTTGGCGTCTTCGGTACGGCCGTCGGTGCTGGTGATCAGCGTGCGTGCCGGCAGGAACGCCGCCGAAACGCCGATCGCGCCGTGCAGCAGGCCGCCCGGATCATTGCGCAGGTCGAGCACGAGGCCCTTGAGCTGGCCCTGCTGCTTGTACATGCCCTCGATGGCCCGCACCATGTTCTCGACGGTGTGTTCCTGGAACTGCGTGAGCCGCAGATAGCCATAACCGGGCTCGATGACTTTCGATTTGACCGATTGAACCTTGATGACGTCGCGGATCAGCTGCACCACGATCGGCCGTGTTTCGCCTTTGCGCGCCAGTGTCAGCGTGACGGGCGTCTTGGGCTTGCCGCGCATCAGTTTGACCGCTTCGTTGAGCGGCAGGCCCTTGGTGGACTTTTCGTCGATCTTGACGATCAGGTCACCAGACTTGATGCCGGCTTTGAAAGCGGGTGTGTCCTCGATCGGCGAGACCACCTTGATGAAGCCGTCTTCGATGCCGACCTCGATGCCCAGCCCGCCGAACTCGCCCTGCGTGCCGACCTGAAGTTCTTTGAATGCTTCGGCGTCGAGGTATTGCGAATGCGGGTCGAGGCCGGCCAGCATGCCGGTGATGGCTTCGGCGATCAGCTTCTTGTCCTCCACCGTCTCGACGTAGTTGGCCTTGATGGCGCCGAACACGTCCGAGAACTGGCGCAGTTCCTCGAGCGGCAGCGGCGGCCGCGACTCGCGCTGGGCAACCGCCGAGATGCCGATACTGATCAGCACGCCCGCTACTGCACCCACCGAGAGCAGTCCGAATTGTTTCACTTTGACTTGCATGGGGTCCGCCCGCCTTCTTGCACCAGGTTGATTCATTGTCGCCATTCGGGTGAGTCGCTCAGCGTCGACAGACTTATCAACCTGATATGGAGATTG
>JAYVOV010000117.1:0-31949 GCA_043757735.1 Burkholderiaceae bacterium | reverse complement strand
TCTGCGCACGATCGCGCGGCTACCCGACTGTTTCGTGCTGATTGCGCAGATCGAGTCTCAGGCGTGGCAGCGCTTCATGCCCGAGCTCCAGACGCAGGTCATTGCCAATGCGATCGACACCGGCTGGGCGAACGCTGGCGCCAGCTCTGTGCTGCCCGACGAAGGCCGGCTTCGCCTGGTCTATGTCGGTCGCCTGGTCGAGGCGAAGGGCCTGTTCGAGGCGGTTCACGCGATTGCGCGTCTGCGCCGGGAGGGGGTGTCAGTGCACATGACGATCGCGGGCGGCGGGTCGGACGAGGCGCGCCTGAAGGCGCTCGTCGTGTCGCTCGACCTCAAGCGCGAGATTGCCTTTCCAGGCCCGCTTTTCGGCCCGGCCAAAGCGCGCTGCTGGCTCGCGGCGGATGTGCTGGTGTTTCCCACCTGGCGCGAAGGTCTGCCGTATTCGCTGCTCGAGGCGATGGCGGCCGGTCTCGTGCCGATCACCTGTGCGGTCGGCGCGATCCCCGATGTGATCACCGACGGACGAGACGGACTGCTGGTGCCGGTGCGCGATCCGGACGCGCTGGCGGAGGCAATCCGATGGGTTCATGAACACCGTGTCGCGGCTGGTTCGATCGCACAGGCGGCGCGGCGCAGGGTTATCCAGCACTACACGATTGAACGCCTCGCCGGCGATTTTTGCGGCGTCTACAGTCGCCTCTAGGCGGCGCCTGCTCACCCACCAAATCAGCCTATGTGCGGAATCGCCGGAGCCATTTCTTCTTCAATCGACTTTCCCGTCGAGCGTGTCCTGCGCGCGATGGCGGCAGCCATCGTTCACCGCGGTCCTGACGATGAAGGGTTCTTCAGTGCCGCCACTCGTGATGGCTCTCACCTTGTGGGACTGGCTCATCGGCGGCTGTCGATCATCGATGTCGCGGCCGGTCATCAGCCGCTGGGCAACGAAGACGACACGATTCAGATCGTCTTCAACGGTGAGGTCTACAACTTCGCCGAACTGCGCGACGAACTGCTCGCGCTGGGCCATCGGTTTCGCACGCACTCCGATACCGAGACCATTGTTCATGCATACGAGCAGTGGGGGCTCGAGTGCGTGAGCCGTCTGCGTGGCATGTTCGCGTTCGCGCTATGGGATGGCCAACGCGATCGTCTCGTGCTTGCCCGCGACCGCTTTGGCAAGAAGCCGCTGTTCATCGCGCAGCGCGGCGAGACACTGCTGTTCGGCTCGGAGATAAAGGCGGTTCTCGCCAGTGGCCTGATGCCCGTCGAGGTCGACAGTTCGGCGATCAGGGACTACTTCGCTTTTCGCTATGTGCCGGCCCCCTCGACCTTGTTCCGAGGCATCGAAAAACTGATGCCGGGCACCTGCGCTGTCTGGGAGCGAGGCACCTTGCGGAGGCACCGATATTACCTCCCCCCCGACGGCCAGGCGCTGCAGGCCGGGCCGGACAACGGCGATGTGGTCGGCGGATTCCTCGAACGTCTCGAGCAGGCCGTGCAGATCCGCATGGTCAGTGACGTTCCCTTCGGCGCATTTCTGTCGGGCGGTATCGATTCGTCGGCCATCGTGGCGCTGATGTCGCGGCACTCCGCGCTGCCGATCCGAACTTTTTCGGTGGGCTTCAGTGAGGCCCGCTACAGCGAGCTGGGCTATGCCCGCGTTATTGCCGAACACTTTCATACCGAACACACCGAACTCACCGTGTCGCAGGCCGATCTGATGGAGCACCTGCCGGCGCTGGTGAGGTTTCGCGATGCGCCGGTCGCCGAGCCTTCCGACATTCCGATCTACCTGCTGGCCAGACAAGCGGGGCGTCAGGTGAAGATGGTGCTGACCGGCGAAGGTTCCGACGAGATTCTGGGCGGGTATCCCAAGCACGCAGCCGAGGGGTTTGGTCATGCCTACCGGCAGTTGCCGGCCGCGCTGCGGCAGCAGGTGATCGAACGCGTAATACGGATGCTGCCGTTTCGCTTTCGGCGGATCAAGACGGCGGTCGCAACCCTTGGCTTGGACGATCATCGGGCGCGCATGATCCGCTGGTTCGGAGCGGCCTCGCCCGAAGAGCTGGATGCCCTGCTGGTCATTCCAGCGGCTGCGCCAGCGAACGATGCGGACTCGGCGATTCCGTTCGCGATTCAGGCCGGCAACAGCCCCCTGCGCTCGATCCTGTACTTCGATCAGACCAGCTGGCTGCCGGACAATCTCCTCGAACGGGGTGACCGCATGACGATGGCTGCGTCAATCGAGGCGCGGATGCCCTTCATGGATCATGAACTGGCGGCTTATGTCTCGGCCCTGCCCGACGCCTGGCGGGTACGCGGCCGGGTTGGCAAGCATCTGCTGCGCCAGGCCATGAAACGGGTTCTGCCGCGCCAAATTCTCGAGCGCCCAAAAGTTGGGTTCAGGGTACCGGTCAGCGAGTGGTTCCGCGGCCCGATGAAAGGGTATCTGCACGCCCACCTGCTCGATGCCGATTCGCGAACCCGCGACTATTACCGGCCGGCCGCACTCAAGCGGGTGCTGGCTGAGCACGACCGTGGTGCGCAAAACCATGAGAAGCTGCTGTGGACGATGCTCACGCTCGAAATATGGCATCGCATTTACACCTGACCCGCGCGCGGCATCCGGCAGCGCGGGCCATGTCGGCATGACCGCACCGGGATCGCGTCTGGCGCGGATCGGCTGGATCTGGCGCCGTCTCCGTGTGATGGGTGCGGCCGAAGTGGGCTGGCGTGTCCGGCAGGCGCTGGCCGCTCGTCTCGAGGCACGGGGAATCGGGCTGGTTCGACCAGTCGATCCGCACGGACAGTGCGGTCGCGCCTGGAACAATCAGTTGCCGATGAACGTCGATGCTGCGCCCTACCGGGCAGCAGCCGAACGCATTCTGGCCGGCCGATTCGATGTCTTCGCGCTGCGCGATGCAGCGCTGGGTTTTCCGCCGCGCTGGAACGTCGATCCCAAGACGGGCATCGACGCTTCGCTCAATTTCGGCAAGCGCATCGACTATCGCGACGAGGGCGTCTGCGGCGATATCAAATACTTGTGGGAGCCCAATCGTCATCTGGAAATCGTGAGCCTCGCTCAGGCCTGGCACCTGACGCGCGACGATCGGTATGCCGAGGGCTGCCGCCAACTGCTCGACTCCTGGTTCGACCAATGTCCGTACCCGATGGGGCCGAACTGGACCAGTTCGCTGGAGCATGGCATCCGGCTGGTGAACTGGGCGGTGGCCTGGCACCTGCTGGGCGGCGAACAGGCCACGGTCTTCGCCGCACCGGACGGTGCGGCGTTTCGCCGCCGTTGGCTGGCTTCTGTGCGCCAACACTGTCACTTCATCGCGGGATGGCTGTCCCGATATTCGTCGGCCAATAATCATCTGCTCGGCGAAACGATGGGCCTGTTCGTGGGGGCAACGACCTGGCCGCTCTGGCCCGAGAGCGCAGGCTGGCGCTCGACGGGCCTCGGGGTCTTCGAGCGCGAAGCGCTGCTGCAGACCACTGCGGACGGTGTGAATCGCGAACAGGCGATCTGGTACCAGCACGCGGTGATGGAGATGATGCTGATCGTCGGGCTTTTCGGCCAGGCCAACGAGATGGCGCCAGGCGCCCAATTCTGGCGCCGGCTGGAGGCGATGATGTCGTATGTCGCTGCCTTGAGCGACCGCAGCGGCCATCTGCCCATGTTGGGCGACTCGGATGATTCGACCATTGTGCGCTGGGATCCTCAGCACGCGGGCAATCCGTACGCGTCGCTGCTGTCGAGTGGCGCAGCCCTGTTCGCGCGGCCTGACTGGCTGAACCGTTCGGCGGGGTGCGATGCACGCAATCGGTGGCTGCTGGGCGAGCGCCTTGCGGCGAATCTCGATGTGCGGGCCAACACTGAACTGAAGCCACGAACACGTGTCTTCGAGGAGGGCGGGCGCTACCTGCTCGGGGCGCGCTTCGGCGAGCCCGACGAAGTGCTGGCGAGTTTCGACGCCGGCCCGCTTGGCTATCCGCAGATCGCCGCCCATGGCCATGCCGACGCACTGTCGCTGACGCTGTCGGCGGGTGGCGTCGAGCTGCTGATCGATCCAGGAACCTACGCCTATCACACCGACCGAAAATGGCGCGACTATTTTCGCTCCACCTTTGCGCACAACACCGTCGAGATCGACGGGCTTGATCAATCGGTGTCGGGCGGCAATTTCCTCTGGCTCCGAAAAGCCCGGGCGCGCTGTCTCTCGCATGACCTGCTGGGGCCGCTGCAAAGGGTCGAGGCCGAGCACGACGGTTATGCGCGGCTGTCACCACCGATCGGTCATTGTCGGCAAGTGACGTACGATCCGGTACAGCGGCAATTCATGGTCGAGGACCGCTTAAGTGGCGTGGGCGAACACCGCGGGCGGCTGTGCTGGCATCTTGCCGAGACTTGTGGGCCGGTGGTTCAGGATGACGGGATCGTTCGAGTCGACGCGCCCGGGGTGCGGATGACGATACGGGTAAGGTCGTCATCGGCGACGGGCGCGGGCGCGTCTGCCGCCACAGTGCTGTCCAACCCGCCGGTCGTCGAAGTGCTGACCGGTCTTGCTCCGGTCGTGCTGCATGGCCGCGATGACCCGCCGGCGGGGTGGGTGTCGCGCCGGTTCGACATCAAGCAGGCAACGCACACGCTGGTATGGGATTTTGTCGTTCGCGACCAGCGCACTGTGACGACGATCATCGATTTGACCTTCGTGGCCGACAACGTGCCGCGAGACCTCTGAACACAGGCGCACCCAGAACATGTCAAACAGCCAGCGCGCGCGGCGCGTGCTCATCATTGTCGAGAATCTGCCGTCGCCCTTCGATCGCCGAGTCTGGCAGGAAGCCACGACTCTGCAGCAGGCAGGCTATGAGATCAGCATCATCTGCCCGACCGGACCGGGCTGCGAGAAGCGCTTCGAGATCATCGACGGGATCGAGATTCATCGCCACCCCCTGCCGCTCGAGGCCGAAGGCGCGCTGGGATACCTGCTGGAATACGGCAGCGCGTTGTTCTGGGAAATGCTGCTGGCCTGGCGCGTGTTGTTTCGTCGGGGCTTCGACGTCATCCATGCCTGCAACCCGCCAGATCTGATCTTCCTGGTCGGCGGGTTCTTCAAGCTGCTGCTGGGCAAGCGATTCCTGTTCGATCATCACGACATCAACCCCGAGCTGTACGAAGCGAAGTTCAATCGCCGCGACTTCTTCTATCGGCTGATGGTTCGATTCGAGCGCTGGACCTTCCGTGCGGCAGATGTTTCGATCGCCACCAACGACTCCTATCGACAGATAGCCATTGAGCGCGGCGGCATGGCCCCGGAGAAGGTTTTCGTCGTGCGCAGCGGCCCCAAGCTGGATCGCTTGCGCATCGTTGAGCCGGTGCCGGCTCTGCGGCAGGGCCGGCGCCACCTCGTTGGTTATGTGGGCGTGATGGGCAAACAGGAAGGAATCGACCTGCTGCTGCGCTCAGTCGCACATATCGTCGGCGAGATGAAGCGCACGGACATTCATTTCGGCCTGGTTGGTGGCGGGACTTCGCTCGAGGCAATGAAGCGCTATGCGATCGAACTCGGCGTGGCCGACTACGTGACCTTCACCGGTCGGGTCGATGACCAGCGCCTGATCGAGATGCTCAACACCGCCGATGTCTGCGTGAATCCCGACATTGCCAACGAGATGAACGACAAGTCGACGATGAACAAGATCATGGAGTACATGGCGCTGGGTAAGCCGATCGTTCAGTTCGATCTCGCGGAAGGCAGAGTCTCCGCGCAGCAGGCGTCCTTGTATGCGCGCAAGAATGACGAAGTCGATTTTGCCCGCAAAGTGGTGGAGCTCATTGATGACCCCGCGGCGCGCGCGCGGATGGGCGAGCTTGGTCGCCACCGTGTGACGCAGGAATTGGAGTGGCGTTACGAGGCGCCCAAACTGCTGGCCGCTTACGACGCCTTGTTTGCCGCCCGCGCCGATAAGTCATGATACCGGCGATCGAGCCAGGCGATAAAGCCCAGTGTCATGAACGTAATCGTCTGCTGGCTGGGCATCAGCACCACTGCGTTGTTGTAGAGCAGCGATGAACCGATGACGATGATCGAGGCCAGGCAGGCCCGCGCAACGGCTCGGTCCAGCCCTGGCGCAACGATGCCGATCAGCCGCCAGGCGCGCCAGGCCGCGCCAGCAAAAACACTGATGAACAGGCCGAAGCCGACAAGCCCGAGGTCCCACAGCACACTGGTCAAACTGACCAGATCTATCAGCTGGCCGCCGTAGCGGCGGTTTACCGCGGCGCGGCCCTCGTCGGCGCTAAACGAGCTGCCCACGCCGTGGCCCAGTAAAGTGGCCTTTGGGTCGGACGCGCCATGGTGGGACCACCAGGCCTGCCAGACCGTCGTGCGGTTCAGGCCGTCCTTGGTGGCGTACCCCGTATCGCCGACGTTGTATTCGATCAGCGTCTCTATACGTTCGTCGATCGGGGTGCCGCCGGCGCCAGTCTGCTGAGAAAGCAGGTATACACCGCCCAGCGCGAAGATCAGCGCGGCAGTCATCACCGTGCCCGCGATGAAGCGGAACAGATTGCGCCTGAGCTGATCGTAGTACACCGCCAGCAGCGCTAGCGGGATCCACAAGAAGACCGCATTGACTTCGCCGAAGGCGATCGGCACGAAGGCCACCAGCAGACTCGCCACGAGCACCGATGCGCTGATCAGCCGCTCGCGATAGGCGCACAGCAGCGTTGCGATCAGGCAGACCTGGAGCAGGCCCAGCACACCGCTGGCACCGGTCCCCATTTGAGTGAGTTCGAGCGTGCCGACGACGGCATCGATCGGCTCGCCCTCCATACTGGGGACGAGGAGCAGGCGCTGGTAGATCGCCATCGGCGCCTGCGCCAGGGCGATGCCCACCAGCAGCGTCGCCCAGTGTCGAACGGCTCGTGGCGGGAAGGCGACCAGGGCAAGCGCGAGCAGCAGCCCCCAGTATTGAAGCAGGCGCTTCAGGCCGCGGGCGGCGTCGTCGGCCGGCCCTTCGCTCCAGGCCGCGCTGGCCAGCGAATAGACAACGAATAAGATTGCGGCGACGACGAACCCGGGCAAGGGCCCGCGGCGCTCACCGCGGTGCAAACCGCTATGCAGCAGTGCCGAGCCAGTCAGGATCAGCCCAAGCACCGCGAGCAACCAGGGCAGCTTGTCCAGTGCCTGTATGTAGAAGACGACTGGCCCCGAGATGACCAGCGTGCCCACGACGATCAGCGTGATCGTCACTGCCGGCAATCCAAGCAGGCCGATGCCGGCGGCCGCGCCGACCGCGAGTGCGATCAGAATGACATTGCCGGTGGCGGCCACCGCACCGGCCAGCGCGGCGACCGCCATGAACGCGGCAATCAACCAGGCACTGGCGTGGCGGGCGATGTGCGCGCCGAGCGGATTCAAGGGTCGGTCGAAGGCTCGCATGGGCGGGTGCCGCGCAGGGACTTCAGTGGTCGTTGAGGGTCGAGCCGAGCACCTGTGCGCCAGTCCCCATCAAGGACGAGGAGAGACGGCTCAGCTCAGGCGCGCGGGTGTGATCCTTGCGGGCCACCAGCAGAGCAGCCCCTGCGCGCTGTGAAACGACCTGGACGTCGGAGGCGATCTGAGCCGCTGGCGTATCGATCAGGATAACGTCGAAGTGCTTTGACAACTCAGCCAGCAGGCGTCTGAAGGTGCCTCGGGCGAGCAGCTCCTGCGGGTTGGGCGGGCACGCGCCCGCGGGCAGGATCGACAGATTGGGCAGGCTGCGCATGCGACGAACCTCGCTCAGCCCGGCCCTGCCACTGAGCACCCCGGACAAGCCCATCCGATTGCGCAGACCGAAGATTCGCTGCTGTGTGGGCGAGCGCAGATCGGCGTCGATCACCAGAGTCGATTCACCCAATTGCGCGAAGACCACCGCGAGGTTGGCGCAAATGAAACTCTTGCCGTCGCCACGATCGACGCTGGCGATCGTCATGGCAGCCTTTTCCGGGGCGCCACTGAACCAGCGCTGGCGCAACTGGCCGCGCATCGCGCGCATGGACTCCGAAAAGGGCAGCGTCGGGTTTGAAGCGGTGACCAGGCCCTGGGGCAACTGGGCGCTGCGTGCGCTGCGAAGGGTCGGGTAGCCGAACTGGCGCGCCAATGCGCCATCGACGGCGCCTTGTTTGGCGAAGCCGAGCCTGACCGCCAGTTCGCCAAACCGGCGCCGCCGCGTCTTCTGCTCGTGCAGGACTCTTTCCACCTGCTCGCGTGTGATGTGACCGCTCTCGACGAGCAGGCTGCCGATCGCGCCCGGGGAGTCTGTGTCGTCAGCGTGCTTGATTTCTCGAACGATGTGGGCGACGTCTTGGATCATGATGCCAGCTCCGAATGACGCGCATGGCCCAGCAGCTTCGAGTCGTGGTCGAGCAGAGGGCTGGGCGGCGCATCGGTCGTCAACGGGCCGGCATCCTCGATCAGGCGTTGCGGCCGGTTCGACAAGGCTTGCCCGAGCACGCCCAGCACTGGCGCCCCAGCAGCCAAAGCGAGGTCCTGCGTATCGCGAATCGGCCGCTGAACCTGTTCCACGGCCATTGCCGCGAACGCGCCCAGCAGCAGTCCCAGCACGGTGCCGATGGCAATGTTGATGGCGGGCCGCGGGCGGGCGGGCCCGCCCGGTGGGGTGGCGCTGGCCAGCACGCTGACGTTGGACAGTCGCAGGTTTGCCTCGACATTGGTCTGGGTGTAGCGCTGCGAGACAAGGTCGACCGCTTTTTGTTCTTCGTCCACCGTGCGCTGCAGTTCGGAGAGCTGGTCACGCTGCTTCTTGAGCGCGAGCACGGTGCTGCGCTGCGAATCGAGGGCTGCGCGGGTGCGAGCAACCTTCTGCTCGCTGATCGCGGCCTCTACCGAGATGCTTGCGGCAATTCGATCGAGTTCGATTTCATAGCGACGATTGAGATCGGTGAGTTCAGCGAGCAGCGCGATCATCTGTGGATGATTCAGTCCCAGCCGGACCGACTGCTCTTCGAGTCGGCCGCGCAGCTTGCCAATCTCGGTTTTCATGGCGCCCAGCGTCGCATTGCTGACCACCTCCGGCATCGATTCGCGGCCCGCGCTGCGCAGGGTAGTCTCGCGAGAGCGTGTTGCAGCGGCGGCCGCTTCCAACTGAACGAGCTGCGACGACAACTCCTGCAGCCGGGTGCTTTGCACGTCGCGGCTTTCTTCGTTGGAGGTGATGCCAGTGTCGCGCTGGAACCGCGACAGGCGCTCGCGGGCGTCGGCCAACTGCCGGCGCGACTCGTTCGCCTGGGTCTCGAACAACGAGGCGTAGTCTCGGGCCGGTTGGGTGCGCAGCCCAAGCGTCGCGTCGACATAGGCCTTCACAAAACCGTTGGCCAGTTTCGCGGCCAGGTTCGGTTCCAGTGCCTCGAACGACAGTTTGATGACTGGTGCGTCGCGACCGGGCTCCGCTTTCATGTCCTGCAGGAGCCGACCGCGCAACCAGGCTTCGATATTGCCGCGATCGGCGCCGAGCGACTCGAACTGTTTTCGCAGCACCGGATCATGGGTCAGATCGAGTTCGGCGATGACCTTGTTGACCACGCGTTCGCTGCCGATCAATTCGATCTGCGAGGCAAGGTATGCGTTGATCGAGCCTTGCAGATAGACCGCGCTGCCGAGCAAGGGATCTTTGGACGGCAGCTCGAGCAGCATCGATGTCGTGGCGACGTACCGTTTGGCGGTCATCACCGTACCGACAATGGTGGCCGAGACGGTGATCGCCAGGATGGCGAGGACGAGCCAGATGCGGCTGCCAAGCACTCTGAGCAGGCGACCGAGAATCATCGGGTAGGGCTCCAGTTGAACGACGGGATGACAGGGTGGTCCAGAATGCCATCAAGAGCCCGCTGCAAAGAAAGAACTAGTGCACGCCCGCCACGCTTCACCGACCGTCGGTCGTTGGGAAGATCGTACGGCCGGCCACACGGTTCAGCTGTGCCTGTTCAGCGAGAGTAAATGGGTTCCTGAGCAGCAGGACCGCAACGAAAGCCAGGCAGCCGAGAGCGGCACCAAGCGGCACCATGCGCTCGCCCAGCGCAAGCACCGTCAGGCCGGTGGCGAGCACGCAGGCGATGGTCGCCTGGGTGAGCTGGCCCAGGCCCTCGAGGGCGACCGAATAGCCATAGCCGCGGCCCTCGAGCTGCCTCAGAACGCTCGTGGTGCAGATTATTTCTTCGGCAACCATCGCGGCAACCAGGGCAAATGCCCCCCAACCCAATTGGACCAGGCCCAGTGCCAGCGGCAGCACAAGCAGGCACCAAAGGCTTGCCCGCAGCCAGATATCGGTCTGCTGCACGCAGTTCACGTACAGGCCGAGCAGGCTGCGGTGGCTGCGCGAAAACGCAACGAACAGCAGCACCACAACCAGCCAGTAGGTGTCCTGCAGCCGCGCGCCGCCCAGCAGTTTCACCGCCGCCGGCCCGGCCCCCAGCAAGATGCCGGCCACCGGTGCGGAGACGATCAGACTGAACTTTGCGCCCAGCATCATCCGACGGTTGAGCTGCCGATGATCGCCGTCGGTCGAATAGGTGGCGACCAGCATTGGTCGAATCACCGACAACAGGAACTCGCTGGGCAGGTAGCGTCGGACCTGGTCGGCGAGCGATCGTGCGAAACCGAACAGCGCCGATACGTTCGGGCCGAGCAGGGCGTTGGCCAGCAGTTGCAGCGTCGAATGCGAATAGAGATTGGCGACCGCGTTGCCGGAAAAGTTGTACCAGGCGATCGCGGCCATGGCGCGCCGGTCCGGCGGGGTCCAATCCGGATCGCCTTCGGAGGGTGCGATCCGGCGCAGCTGCAGCATCGCGAAGACCATCGCGGCCAGTGCCGCCAGCGTCGCGGCAATCAGCTCGATGCGAACCACATCGCCCAGCGATACCGCAGGCGACTCGTGGAGCATCAAAGCCAGCGGCGCCAGGAAGCTGACGTTTCGCAGGATCTGCACAATCTGCGCGTGTCGCTGGGCGAGCAGCGATTCGAGCACGACCGTCGTTGCGAAGCGATTGATGCCTTCCGCGGCGCAGATGAGCAGGAACGGCACGATCACTGCCCTCGCGTCGGCCAGCTTGAGCCATCCGGTCCACCAGACCGAGGTCGACCACAGCACCAGCAGCACCGCGAACAGCGCCAGACCATTCATCGCTGCCAGCGATGCGAACAGGGATCGAAGCTGCTTCGGCGCTGCGCGGATGCGAAATTCCGGCAGATACCGAATGCCGATCCACGGGATGCCCAACGACGAATAGAGCAGAACCAGTTCGAGGGTGGCGAGCAGAGTCAGGTACTGGCCGTAGTCGGCGATGGGCAGGCTGCGCGCGAGCAGCAGGAACAGCGTGAAGCCGGCGACGGCGCTGACACTCCTGCCGGCCGCGAAGGCGACCAGGCTCGATCGAAACAGGCCTATCGTATAGTAGCCCTGAGCGCCTCGCGGCATCAGTACGCGTTCGGGTCGCGAAAGACCTGCAGGGCGGTGCGCGCGATGATCAGCAGATCGAGGCCGAGCGACCAATGGCGCAGGTAGTGCATGTCGAGTTCGATGCGCCGCTGCATTTTTTCGATGGTCTCGGTTTCACCGCGTGCGCCATTGATCTGGGCCCAGCCAGTGATGCCAGGTTTGACCTTGTGGCGAATCATGTAGCCGCGAATCATCTGGCGGTACATGCCGTTGTGGGCCAGCGCGTGAGGCCGTGGGCCGACGACGCTCATGTCGCCGCGCAGGACATTGACGAATTGCGGCAGTTCGTCCAGTGAGCTGCGTCGCAGGAAGCTTCCAAGTGCGGTGACGCGATCGTCGCGGGCGCCCGCCTGCCGGATATCGGCGCCGTCTTCGGTGACGTTCATGGTCCGGAATTTCCAGACGATGATTTCCTGCCCGTCCAATCCATGGCGTCGCTGACGAAACAGAATCGGCCCGGGTGAGGTCAGCCGGATTGCCAGCGCGATGCCCAGCATGACCGGCATGGTCAGCACGAGGGCGATGACCGATACGATGACGTCGCTCCAGCGTTTGAGCAGGCCGGACACGCCCTGGAAAGGCGATTCGCAGACCGCCAGCACCGGGATTTCACCAACGACGTCAATGCGGGCCTGGATCAGGTCGAACACGAACACATCTGGGACGAAATAGATTGAACAAGTGGTGTCGCCGAGATCGCTCAGCAGCGAGGCGATGCGCGGCTGCGAGGCCATCGGCAGCGCGATGTAGAGAAGACTGATGTCGTTGCGGCGCACATACTCGGCCACGTCGGCCAGCCCACCGCCAAAGTGCAGGCCTGGCTGCCCATCCCAGCGCTCGCGGCCACGATCATCGAAGATCGCCTCGATCAGTGTGTCGTTGGAGCCGGCATTGATCGTGCGGATCAGGCGATTGCCGATCGCGTTGGCCCCGACCACGGCTGCACGGCGCTTGCGATTGTTCTTGAAGATCAGCGGGACGAGCCAGGGTGAGACCAGATGCACCGCCCACACGGACAAGGGGGCGACGAACAGCCAGACGACGACCGCTTCCGCACTGACGCTGGTCAGCGAGTCGGAAAAATAGCCGGCTGCGAAGATCAGGGCAATGGTGACTGCCCAATGGGTGAGGATGTCGCCCAGCAGGCGGAACTGGCGGGTCCGAAACGGCAGCCGGCCGGGGAAAGTCAGCAGAAACGTCAACAGCGCCAGCAGCACGAACGCGCCTTGCAGCGATTGACCGAATAGCCAGAAGACCGACAGCAGCGACACCTGTACCGTCAGCGGATCGACGAAGGTCTTGATCGTGGAGACGAGACTGCGCTGCCCCTGGCGGAATCCGATCGGATTGGCGCGCGGCAGAGTGATCGATTTCTGGGACAGGTTTGGGCGCACGCGACGGTGGGTCTCATAATGCAGCCGTGAAAATCACGGCTGCTTGCATCTGGACGAATGGTGAGCTGACGGGCTCGAAACTGTGATGCAATATCGCACGCAGCCTATTCTTCTTACGTGAACAAATGCGCCAAGATTCAAAGGTCCTTAATGTGAAAGATCATGGCCTCGATGCCTGCAATCACTGGCTGCCCCGCGTGCGGCTGACCGTCTGCCTGGTGGTATTTGCAGCTCTGTCGATCGGCGCGCGGTCGGCGCTGGCACAGACCGCCGGCGGCACGCTTTCAGCATCGACGCCGACCGTTCGCGACGAAACCGCGGCTGGTGCGGGCGCGCGTTCCGACCAGACGATCGGGCCGTTCTATCGTATTTCTGCAGCAACGCCGGAAGCCGCCGATGAACCGCGGCCGCTTTCACTGACGGTGCGCCAGGGCTGGCGGCACAGCTCCAACCTGTACGCGTTGTCGCCCGCGGCCGCTCAGGCCTTGCCTGCGCTCAGCGGCGCCGATTCAATTCTGGTCACTGGCCTGAAGCTCGCCTACGAGCGACGCATCAGTGCGCAGGAAGTGGCGCTCTGGGCCGATCTGGCCAACAACAGCTATCGGCGGTTCGACGACCTGAGCCATGTCGCCTGGAATGTCGGGGGCAACTGGAACTGGCAGGTGGGTCGGCAGTGGTATGGCACCCTGGCGGCCGGCTCGCAGCGTTTCCTGAATCCGTTTGCCAACCAGAATCAGACCATCCGCAATCAGGTCGCGCTGAATGCTCTGGCCAGCAGTGTCGGCTACCGGTTTGGCACTCGGTGGTCGGCCTTCGTTGGCGCCGACTTCAATTCTCGGCGCAATTTTGCCGCAGACTCCCGTGGCAGCGATCTCGATCAGAGCGGGCTTGAAACGGGCATCCGATACCAGCACCCTACGGGCGACGTCGACACGTCAGTGGTTATTCGCGGCGTGCGGGGCAGCTTCCCGACGCTTCAACAATTCGATGCGCTGGGCAATGCAATCACTCAGCCGGTGGACAACGCGTTTCGCGACCGCAGCGTGCTGCTGCGCGCGGCTCTGCGGCCCTCCGCGCCCAGCTACATCGTCGGTGAAGTCGGTTGGACCTCGCGGCAGTTCGACAGCCTGTCCACCCGCAACTTCAGCGGCCTGACCGGTTCCTTCCTTTGGCGATGGCAGCCCACCGATCCCCTGCGCAGCGAATTCTATGTGCGCCGCAATCTCGGCGCCATTCAACTGGGCAGCAGCAACTTCATCGACACCGTGCAAGCCGGCTTGACGGTCTCGTGGCGGATCGCGGCCAAGGTCACACTGGGAGCGCATGCCGGTTGGGATCTTTACCGCTTCGGGGGCGATCCACTCAGCGCCGTGGGTGTAACGCAGGAGCGCCGAGATCGGCTGCGCACCATCGGGGTGTCGGCGACGTGGCAGGCCTGGCGAAATGTCGCACTGATTGCCGATCACCGCCGCGAGATTCGAACCTCCAACTATGAAGCCTTTCGCTTCGACGCCGACATCACGTCGGTGTTTGTTCAGGCGCGATTTGACTGAGCGGCTGGCCTGGCGTCCCGCGCGATGGCTTCGGCTGGCAGCCGGTGCGGTCATCGCGGGGTTGGTGGCCACGCTATTTCATCAGGGCGCGCAACCATACGCGGTCGGACTGATCCCTTCGCCCTGGGACAAACTCGTGCACATGGCGCTTTTTGCGGTGCTCGCGCTGCTGCTCTGGCTGTTGATGGGCGCGCGCCGGCCCTGGTTGGTCCTCGGCACGGCCTGCCTGATCGGCCTGGCCGACGAATGGGCGCAGTTGAGTTTGCCGGGGCGGCAGGCCGGGCTCGACGATCTCTTCGCCGATGCGGCCGGCGCAGTGCTGATGTTGTTGTGCTTGACGCGCGTCGCGCGTTCAGCGTGGGTTACGGATGCAAGAGGAGAGCTCAGGTGATGACAAATCGGGTGCGCAGTTTCTTCGTGAGGTGCGCGGTGATGATGCGCGCGCTCTTTGCCCTCGCGCTGTGTCTGAGCATGAGCATGAGCGTGGCAACGGCGCAGGCGCTCGCGCCTGCCGCCGGTGCGCCCGGCGTTGCTGGCGACTATGTTCTGGGGCCTGGCGATGTCATCAAAATCACCGTCTTCCAGCAGGCCGAACTGTCGCTCGATGTCCGGATCTCTGAGTCAGGCGTTGTTTCCTACCCCTTGATCGGGGCGATTCGTCTCGGTGGACTGACCAGTGCGCAGGCCGAGCGCTTGCTCGCGACGCGATTGCGCAGCGGCAACTTTCTGCAGAATCCGCAGGTCTCGGTCAATGTGGCCCAGTACCGAAGTCAGCAGGTGTCGGTGCTTGGCGCGGTCAATCGCCCGGGACGCTATCCACTCGAGATCTCGGGCACGCGACTAAGTGAAGTGCTCGCGCAGGCGGGTGGCATCGTCACCGGCGTCGGGGCCGATGTCGTCAATCTGCTTACCCGTCGCGATGGGCAGCCCGTCTCTCTGCAGATCGACATCGTAGAGCTGTTCGCCGGGCGCAATGCGCCGCGTGACGAAATACTGCAGCCGGGTGACTCCATCTTCGTTCATCGTGCGCCGGCGTATTACATCTATGGGCAGGTGCAGCGCCCGGGCATGTACACGGTCGAGCGTGGCATGACGGTGGCGCAGGCGATCGCCAAGGCGGGCGGCCTGACTGCGCGGGGCACCGAACGCAGCGTGCGCCTGCAGCGCCGCAACACCTCAGGGCAGATCGATGCGGCCATTGAACCCAAGCTCGAGGATCCGGTGCGTGCTGACGATCTGGTGTTCGTTCGCGAGAGCCTGTTCTGAGCGGGAGTCGAGCGTGCCCTCTCTGTGAGCCTCTGGAGCACTCGAGCGTCAGCGCGCGCGCGGTGCCCGCCCGGGCGGTCAGCTCGCGGGCACTGGCGAACGCGCGCCGCAGATCGTGAAAGTGTGCTGCCTGTGCGCGCCGTGCCTGATCACCAGCACAGGCCTTCATGCTCGCAGGCCAGCGCGTTCGCGTTGGGCATGCCGACCAGGTCGAAGACCCATTGATCGGCACGGGCGCGGGCACCCAGGGCAGCCATCGCGCGCGCGTCTTTGATGGCGACAACGATTGCCGGACAGTTGTCGATCAGATCGTCGATCCGATCGTGCAGCAGGGTGCCGATGTGCGGTAGATGTGTGTCGAGGAATTTTTTATTGGCACCCAGAATGCGCGACAAATACACCTCAGGATCGTATATCTCGACCGCTATGCCCTTGCCGATCAGCTGTTCGGCCAGCGCCACCATCGGGCTTTCTCGAAGGTCGTCAGTGCCTGCCTTGAAGCTCAGGCCAACCAGCCCTACCTTGCGGCATCCGCGCGCGAGAATGCGCTGCACCGCGAGGTCCAGATGAAGCTGGTTGGAGCGCAGGATGCTGGAGAGCATCGGCAGCTCCACGCTCGACTGGGTCGCCAGATAGGTCGTTGCCCGGAGATCCTTTGGCAGGCACGAGCCGCCGAATGCGAAGCCTGGGCGCAGGTAGGCCTTCGAGATGTTCAACTGGGTATCGCGACAGACCAGGTCCATCACCTCCAGCGCGTTGACGCCCATGGCATCGCACAGGCGCGCTGTTTCATTGGCGAAAGTGATCTTCAGCGCGTGAAAGTTGTTGCAGCAGTACTTCATCATTTCCGCGGTGCGCACACTGGTGCGATAAAAATCGCAGGCCAGGTGTCCGAACAGAGAACGAATCGCCGCTTCTGCCCGATCCGCGCGACAGCCGATGATCGTGAACGGCGGGTTGTCGTAGTCCTTGATGGAGCTGCCTTCGCGCAGAAACTCGGGCTGGAACGCGATCGAAAACCCTTCGCCTTCGCGTTTGCCCGATTCCGCTTCGATCAGCGGCAGCAGGGTGTCTTCAACAGTGCCTGGCGTCAGGGTCGAGCGGAACACGAGCACGATGTGATCGGACTTTTCGCGCAGCGCGCGGCCGATCTGTTTCGCGATGGCCAGAACCGCGCGTTGATCCTGGCTGCCGTTCGGCGCCGATGGCGTGCCCACACAGATGAACGCGACCTCGCTCTCGAGCAGCGCGGCTTCGACCTGGGTGGTGGCGCGCGCGCGGCCGCTGGCCACGACACGCTGCATCAGTTCGACCATGCCCTCTTCGACCACCGGGGTCTTGCCGGCGTTGATCAGTTCGACCTTCTGCGCGTCGATGTCAACGCCGCGGACGTCGTGCCCGTCGCGCGCCAGGCAGGCCAGCGAGACCGCCCCCACATATCCCAACCCAAGAATGCAGATTTTCAATTCAATGCCCTTGTCGCCGATGCCGGCCAGTTCGGCCCGAATATAGCCGCAGCGAAGGCGGCCGGAAACGACCCGGCGGACGGGCGCGAGACCTTTGTCGTGTTGCCCGACAAACGGTGTGTTGCGCCTGCCATGACCTCAGGTGCGGGCCAGTCGGAAAACAGCCACTGCATCAACCAATTGGTGCGCCTGCAGTTTCAGGCTTTCGGCCGCGGCAGCACTTTCTTCGACCAGCGCCGCGTTTTGCTGGGTGGCCTCGTCCATCTGCGAAACAGACTCGCCGACCCGAGCGACGCTGGCGCTTTGTTCAACGCTGGCAGCGCTGATCTCGCCGACGATGTCGCTGACCCGTTTGATGGCGGCAACGATTTCTCCCATCGTCTTGCCGGCCGTATCGACCAGTGCGGTGCCGTGCGCCACCCGATCGACGCTGGCGGAAATCAGGCTCTTGATTTCTTTGGCGGCGTCGGCGCTTCTGTGAGCCAGGCTGCGGACTTCGCTGGCAACCACCGCGAAGCCGCGACCCTGGTCGCCGGCCCTGGCGGCTTCCACCGCGGCGTTGAGCGCCAGGATGTTTGTCTGGAAGGCGATGCCGTCGATCACCGCGATGATGTCGGAAATCTTCCTGCTGCTTTCGTTGATGCCTTTCATGGTCTCGACGACCTGACTGACCACCGCGCCGCCCCGGCTGGCGATCGACGAAGCGTTCAGCGCCAGTTCGTTGGCCTGGTGTGCGTTGTCGGCGTTGTTGCGAACGGTGGCCCCCAGCTCGTCCATGGTGGAACTGGTCTGCTGCAGCGCGCTGGCCTGCTGCTCGGTGCGGCCCGACAGATCCTGGTTGCCCAGGGCGATCTGCGAACTGGCGGTGGCCACCTGTTCTGATCCGTGACGGACCTGGGCTACTGCTTTGGCCAGACCTTGCTGCATGTCCTGCAGCCTGGCCATCAGGCTGTCGGTGTCGCGCGGCGCCAGCTGGATGTGGGTGGTGAGATCCCCTTCGGACACAGCCTTGGCGACCTGGGCAGCAACACGGGGCTCGCCGCCCAGCTGCCGGATCAGGTGGCCGGTGATCGCCCACGCCAGACCGATGACCAGGATGATGGCGGTCGCGAGCAGCCCGACGACCAGGCGCCAGGCGCGCTCGTAGACTGCCGACGATTGGTCGGCCGCAGCCTTGCCGCCTGCGAAGTTGAATTTGCTGAGGTTGTCCAGGGCGCCGGTCGTTTCGTCGAAGGCCATGCTGGCGGCGCCGTCGCTGATGTCGGCCGCGTCCTGCTGTTTCTGTTCGCGGCCGAGCTTCAGGATGTTCTGCTTCGCTTGCCGGTAGGCGGTCCAGGCCTTGTCGAGCTTGTTGAACAGTTCGCCCTCGGCATTGCCGGCGACCAGTTTCTTGTAGGCGGAGAGGGTTTCGTCGGTCAGTTTGCCAGTGGCGCCGATCTTTTCCTCGTACTCGCTCTGATAGCTTTTGTCTGATGTACGGCTGTGCTTGATTTCGAGATCGCGCGTCTCCGTGGCGGCGGCGCGTAGTCTGGAGAGGTGGCCCACGCCCTGCAGCCATTTGTTCGCCAGGGCTTCAGATTGCTGTTCGACCCGAATCAGTCCATTCAGGGCGACGCCGCCCTGAATGGCGGTGACCACGAGCACCGCGAAAAATGCGGTGTACAACTGCTGCCTGACCGTCATTCGCTCGAATACGCCTGCGCTTCGCAAAGTACCAATACTCATCTTCGCCTCCTTGGGAGCCCGTCGTCTGGTTTCGCGCGGCGAAACCGGACGCTGCCGGGCGAATGTGTTTTCGCCTGACAGCCCCGCTTCGCGCGCTGCGCTATTTCTTGTGACCGATGTAGCTCACACCGATGATCTTGCCGCTGGCATCCTTGATCGGGTTGTAGCAGGCGTCGAAAGCGGTGCCCAGCACGTCGATCGGGCCGCAGAACCCCTGGCCCTTGCTGACGGCCTCGTACGCCGCGTTGCGGGCCAGCTGGGTGCCGATCCCGCGCTTGCCCTCGGGTGTGAGGACATTGGTGGACACGCGCACGAACTCGTCGCCGTCCTTCACGAAGATGGTCGCGGTCGCGCTGTGAGCCTTTCGGATCGCATCGACGATGTCATAGTTGTTGTTGACCTTGCGGTCACCGAAGAAGATAGCCGGCACGGTCTTGCCGGCGACGCTGTCGGTGCCATCGAGCTTCGGCGCCCCGATCTTGGACAGGCGGGAATCGAGATCGGCGATCGTCGCTTTGGGGTCGTAGGCGTGCGCGGCACTCATTGCGCCGAGCGCGCAGGATGCGGCCAGCGCGATGACTCCGGGCTTCATCCAAGTGGTGATCATGGTCTTCATGCTGAGCTCCCTGAAGTTCGAATGGTTGAGGTGATGACGGCTTCCCGCTTCTCGGCCGAGAATGAGGGAGAGTGGGAGGTACTGTCGCTCATCGCGGCTGACCGCGATCGCTGGAAAAGCGGCGGATTGCCCGCGCTTTGCCTGGCGCGCCGACGCCGACTTGACACCAGTCCGTTGCGTCCTTAGTCTTTCAGATTGCGCCGATTTGACGATCAGCTTGCGGGCGCGTAAAAAATTCGGCTAAAGCGGCGGGGAGCAGGTCTCCCATGAAGCCCGACGCAGCCGATACCAAGCTGGTCGGGTTTTTTGTTTTGTGTGGCCACGCGTGTCAGCTTCCAAAATCAGTTCCGTTGCCCCGGCCGTCGCGCCCGATTCCGTCGGCGTCGTCGCGCCGCAGCGGCACCGTTTCACCAAACCGCTGCCGCTTGCCAGCGGCGCCAGCCTGATCGACTACGAACTGGTCTACGAGACCTACGGCACGCTCAACGCGAGCCGCTCCAATGCGGTCCTGATCTGCCATGCCCTGAATGCCTCCCACCATGTGGCCGGCCTCTGCGCGGACGAGCCGGGCAATGTAGGCTGGTGGGACAACATGATCGGGCCCGGCAAACCACTGGACACTCGGCGGTTTTTCGTGATCGGGGTGAACAATCTGGGCAGTTGTTTCGGCTCCACCGGACCGATGTCCATCAATCCGGCTACCGGCCTGCGCTATGGGCCGGATTTCCCGGTGGTGACGGTCGAAGACTGGGTGCACGCGCAGGCGCGCCTGGCCGATGTGTTGGGCATCGAACGTTTCGCGACGGTGATGGGCGGCAGCCTCGGCGGCATGCAGGCGCTGGCCTGGTCGGTCTTGTATCCCGCGCGGGTGGCGCATTGCGTCGCGGTGGCTTCGACGCCCAAGCTGTCGGCTCAGAACATCGCGTTCAACGAGGTCGCGCGACGCGCGATCATCACCGATCCGGAGTTCCATGGCGGGCGTTTCTACGATCATGGGGTGGTGCCGCGGCACGGACTGCAGGTGGCGCGCATGATCGGGCACATCACCTATCTGTCAGATGACGTGATGGCCGAACGGTTCGGGCGGGCACGGCGTGGCCGCGAGGAAGGTGAAGGCTACGATTTCGGCTTCGACGTCGAGTTCGAGATCGAGTCCTATCTGCGCTACCAGGGCGAGAAGTTCTCCACCTATTTCGACGCCAATACGTATCTGCTCATCACCCGAGCCCTGGATTATTTCGACCCGGCCGCGGCGCACGGGGGCGATCTGGCGGCGGCCCTTGCGCCGGCCAGTGCGCAGTTTTTCGTCGCGTCGTTCACCACCGACTGGCGGTTCTCACCGGCACGCAGTCGCGAGATCGTTCAGGCGCTGCTGGCGAATCAATGTGCGGTCACCTACGCGGAGATCGACGCACCGCATGGCCACGATGCTTTTCTGCTCGACGACCCGCAGTACCACGCGCTGCTGCGCTCGTACTTCGAGCGGGTGGCGGGAGCCATTGCATGAGCAGCACCAGAGCGCCGAACGCTGCTGCGTCTTTGCCCACCACGCCGGCTACGCATGGCGCGGATCATCGCCTGCGGCCCGATCTCGCGCTGATCGCTGACTGGATCGCCCCGGGCACGCGAATCCTCGACCTGGGATGCGGCGACGGCGCACTTCTGGCGCACCTCAAGAACAGCAAAGGCTGTCGGGGCTACGGCGTCGAAATAGACGACGCCGCGGTGCTGGCCTGCGTCGGGCGCGGGGTCGATGTCATTCAACAGAACATTGAAGCCGGGCTCGACATGTTCGGCGCCAGCCAGTTCGATGTGGTGGTGTCGTCGATGGCGATCCAGGCCACCTACAAGACCGAGAGTGTCCTGCGTGACATGAGTCTGGTCGGGCGCCAAGGGGTCGTGTCGTTCCCCAATTTCGGCCACTGGTTTCATGCCTGGTCGATTCTGCGCGGCCGCATGCCGGTGTCGAGCGAGATGCCCTACCAGTGGTACAACACGCCCAATCTGCACTTGGCCACTTTGCGTGATTTCGAAGATCTGCTCGCGCGGCTCGGATTGAGCGTCATCGCCAAGGCGTTCCTGGCCAACGGCCGGCCGGTGCATGCGCTGGCCGGTTGGCGGGCCACCCAGGCAATCTATCGATTCGCGCGTCTTTGAAGAGGGGCCAGGCTGCCGGCGCGCTGAGCCGATAGTCTTTGCGCCGGGGGTGCTGGTGCTGTGACGCGAGGACGTCAGGCCACGTCCACCCGCAGCAGGCCGCCCTGGCTGTCGTCGGTCAACAGGTAGAGCAGGCCGTCAGGGCCCTGACGGACGTCGCGAACCCGTTCGCCCAGGCGTGTGAACACGCGGTCTTCCTGCACGACGTGTTCGCCATCCAGGCTCAGGCGCACCAGCAGTTTGAACTTCAGAGAGCCCACCAGCAGGCTGCCTCGCCACCCGGGCAGCCTGTTGGTCGTGACAAAGGCCATGCCGCTGGGCGCGATCGACGGCACCCAGAAGTGCAGCGGCTGCTCCATGCCGGGTCTGGCGCGTCCCTCGCCGATTTTGGCGCCGGAATAATCGACGCCGTGGGTGATCACCGGCCAGCCGAAGTTGCGTCCCGCTTGCACCAGGTTGAGTTCGTCGCCGCCCATTGCGCCGTGCTCGTGCGCCCAGAGGCGCCCGGTCAGCGGATGCAGGGCGGCACCCTGGACGTTGCGGTGGCCGAACGACCAGATGTCGGGCAGCGCGCCGGGGGTGTTGACGAACGGGTTGTCGGGCGGCACGCCGCCGTCGGCACGAATGCGCACGATCTTGCCGAAGTGCGAGCCGAGGTCCTGCGCACGGTCGCGCGCATCGTAGCGATCGCCCAGCGTGATGAACAGAAACCCGTCCCGTGTCAGGGCCAGGCGGCAGCCGAAATGATGGGCGCCGGGAAGCGCTTGTTTCTGCCTGAAGATCACGGTGGTGTCGCGCAGTCCGGCATCGCTGAACGTGGCGCGGGCGACCGCGGTGCGCGAGCCCTGCTCGGCCGGCTCGACGAAGCTCAGGAACACCTGCCGGTCGCGTTCGAAGTCGGGGCTGATCGCGACGTCGAGCAGGCCACCCTGGCCACGCGCGACCAGCTTCGGCAGACCGGCCAGCGCGGGCGATATCTTGCCGTCGCCGCCGACCACCCGCAGGCGTCCCGGTCGTTCGGTGACCAGCATGCGGCCATCGGGCAGAAAGGCGAGGCCCCAGGGGTGCTCGAGTCCACGCGCCAATTCGGTGGTTTTCACCGGCGCGACCGGATCCACCACCGCGCTGCCGGCCGCGGGTCCTGGCGGGCGCGGCGTCGGCCTGGGTGCAGGCTGCGCCCACGCCGGCAGGCCGGCCGCAGCGGCCCCTGCCAGCAGCAGCCGACGCCGACCAGGGTGCCGACTGGCGCCGTCCCCAGCAGTGCCCCGACTGGCGCCGTTCCAACCGATGTGCTCGCAGGCGTCGTTCATTCCCGTTTGGGCTTGCCGGCTAGCTGCCTGGTGAGCCGGTCACGCAACTGGGGTGAGTTCAGGCTGGCCCGGCTGGCTGCGCGCAGTGTGAGCTCGTCGTAGCGGCCCTCGGCGATCTGGTTGAGGTGCTTCTTCATTTCGCGAACAGACACGGGCTCGGTCTGCGCGACGGCGGCCAGGTACTCGTGGACGCGCATGGCGAGTCCATCGGGGACGACAACTTCAGTCAGGAAGCCTATCCGGAGCATTTCTTCGCTCTCCAGCGTCATGGCGGTGAGAAAGAGTTTCTTGGCCGCCGACAGCCCGAGGCGACTCACGTAGCGCCGCATGCCGCCGGCATAATAGTGGAGCCCGAAGCGTGCCGCCGGCATGAACATCCGGCAGCCGGGCGTTGCCAGGCGCACGTCGCATGCAAGAGCAAGGTCGGTGGCGCCGCCGTACACGCTGCCGTTGAGCGCGGCTATGGTCACGAAGGGCAGCGCCTCGAGTGCGTCGAGCATGCGTTCGAGCCGATCGTCGAGTTCCGAGAGGATGGCCTCGAGCGTGTAGCCGGAGCTGAAGGTGCGCTCGCCAGTGCCGGTGATCACGAGTGCGCGGACCGACGGGTCGGCGGCGAGGCGCGCAAACCAGAGCGTCATTGCGTCGAGATCGGCGGGGTCCAGCCGATTGTGATCGGCCAGCCGATCCAGGCGCAGCTGAGCGATGCCGTCGCCGACCCTTATGCGTGGGGCGCCGGGATGCGGTGCGAGCGCCGCTTCGTCGGCTGGGGCGGCCGGCCAGATCGGCGCGGAAGGGGCGTTTTTGGTGGGCTTGGTGGCGGACATCGGCATACTTTAAAGCGGATACGGCGCGTGGGGATTGAAACGAAGCGCCGCCCGTCGCATTTAAGCGGTATGCTGGTGGGTTTCGCTTCTCCCCTTCCAAATTCCACACGGGCGCATACGCTCGGCAAAGTTCTTTTACTATGGCTCAGTACGTCTACACCATGAACCGCGTCGGCAAAATCGTGCCGCCGAAGCGTCAGATCCTCAAGGATGTCTCGCTGTCGTTTTTCCCCGGCGCCAAGATCGGCGTGCTGGGTATGAACGGATCGGGCAAGTCCACGCTGCTCAAGATCATGGCCGGTCTGGACAAGGACATCGAAGGCCAGGCCGTGCCGATGCCGGGCCTGAAGGTGGGTTATCTGCCGCAGGAGCCGCTGCTCGACAACGAAAAGACAGTGCGCAACGAAGTCGAGGCCGGTCTGGGCGAAGTGATGCAGGCCAAGGACAAGCTCGATGCCATCTACGCAGCGTATGCCGAGCCCGATGCCGACTTCGACGCGCTGGCCGCAGAGCAGGCCAAATACGAGGCTATTCTGGCCACGTCGGGGGCCGACACAGAATCCCAGATGGAAGTGGCCGCCGATGCGCTGCGCCTGCCGCCCTGGGATGCCGTCATCGGCACTCTGTCCGGCGGTGAAAAGCGCCGTGTTGCCCTGTGCAAGCTGTTGCTCTCCAAGCCCGAGATGCTGCTGCTCGATGAGCCGACCAACCACCTCGACGCAGAGAGCGTTGACTGGCTGGAAATGTTCCTGAAGAAATTTCCGGGCACCGTGGTGGCGGTCACTCACGACCGCTATTTCCTGGACAACGTCGCCGAGTGGATCCTCGAGCTCGACCGTGGCGCCGGCATCCCCTGGAAGGGCAACTACAGCTCCTGGCTCGACCAGAAGCAGACCCGTCTGAAGCAGGAAGAGTCGTCAGAAAGCGCGCGTCAGCGGGCCTTGAAGAAAGAGCTCGAGTGGGTGCGCCAGAATCCCAAGGGCCGCCAAGCCAAGAGCAAGGCGCGTCTCACCCGTTTCGACGAACTCTCCAGCCACGAATACCAGAAGCGCAATGAGACCGCTGAGATCTTCATCCCGGTGGCCGAGCGTCTGGGCAACGAGGTCATCGAGTTCAAGAACGTCAGCAAGGGCTACGGCGACCGCCTGCTGATCGACAACATCAGCTTCAAGGTGCCGGCAGGCGCTATTGTGGGCATCATCGGCCCCAATGGCGCGGGCAAGTCCACCATGTTCCGCATGCTGACGGGCCAGGAACAGCCCGACAGTGGCGAAGTCACCACGGGCAATACCGTGCAGATGGCGTATGTCGATCAGAGCCGCGAATCGCTGCCTGACGGCAAGTCGGTCTGGGAGGCGATTTCAGACGGCGCCGACATTCTCACCGTCGGCCGTTTCGAGATGCAGTCGCGGGCATACATCGGGCGGTTCAACTTCAAGGGCGCCGAGCAGCAGAAGCTGGTGGGCAATCTGTCGGGCGGCGAGCGTGGTCGGCTTCATCTGGCCAAAACACTGCTGACCGGTGGCAACGTGCTGCTGCTCGATGAGCCTTCCAACGACCTCGACGTCGAAACCCTGCGCTCGCTCGAAGACGCGCTGATCGAGTTCGCCGGCACCATTCTGTGTATCTCTCACGATCGCTGGTTCCTCGATCGCATCGCCACTCACATCCTGGCGGCCGAAGGCGATTCCCAATGGAACTTCTTCAACGGCAACTACAACGAGTACGAGGCCGACAAGCGCTATCGGCTCGGTGAAGAGGGCGCCAAGCCGCATCGCCTGCGCTTCAAGGCGCTGCGCTGATCGTCGTGATCAAAGGGCTGCTTCTGGCAGCCTTCGTGCTGCTCGGCAGCGTCGCCGGCCACGCGGCCGAATTGCGGGTCGCCACCTGGAATCTCGGCTGGCAGATGGATCAGCGGCTGCTTGCCAGCTGGATTTCCGCCTGCCAGGCGCCCTACGCGATGGATCCCGCCGACCGCCGCTGGAAGGTGGTGCAGACTGGCGAAATCCCGGCTGAAAAGCCCGACGAAAAGCCCGGCTGGGCACTGCCCTGGCGGCGCGATGCGCCGATCGAGTGGGATTACACCCGCTTGCCGCCCTGCGATGTCTTTCGCGACTTTTTCAAGGTGGTGCCAGTCACGGCCGCCAGCTACGCGCGACGAAACCAGCAGGCAGCCCGGCTGCTGCGTGCAATGGATGCCGATGTCATCGCTTTCCAGGAAGTATCGGGACGCGAGGCGGTGTTCGACGTGCTGCCCGACGGCGGCCGCGACTACGAGGTCTGTTCCTACGAAGGCTACAAGGTGCAGCGGCTGGCTTTCGCGTGGCGGCGTCGTTTGGGTGCCGCGGTCGAGCCTTGCGAGGTGCGCGATGCCTTGAGTCTGCCGGGGCGCGCTCAGGCAGACCGGCCGCGACCCGGCCTGGCGCTCGGCCTGAAAGTGTCAGGCCGACTGATTCGATTCCTGACCCTGCATCTCAAGTCATCGTGCGTGTCGCCGCTCGAGGCAGCGGGCTCGAAGGGCAGGGGCCGGCTCGCTGGCAGCGCGCCGGCCTGCGTCACGCTGCAGGCGCAGCTCGAGCCGCTCGAGGCGTGGCTGGAGGAAAAGAGCGCCGGCGCGGATCATCTGGTTCTGTTGGGCGATTTCAATCGCAACCTGGGCCATGAGGTGCACCTGCAGGGGATTGCGGCTGGGCGCGAACCGGCGAGTGATGTTCGTGGTCCCTACGCGCCAGGTGCGCGCTCGAACAGCCTGTGGCATGAAGTCAACGATGGCGATCCGGCGGCCAGCACGTTGACACTGCTGACGGCGCAGTGTGCCTTGCGCGATGCGCTTGCCTCGTTGTGCGAGGACGCGGGCAGGCGTCTGCTTGCAAAGGAGGAGCTTCGGGCGCTGGGCGCACGGGACGCTCTCGGGTGCCGAAATTCGATCGGCCTGGACCACATCGCAATCACTGCGGGGCTTGTGGTGATCTCACCGGCACAGAAAGTGCCGCTGGGGGTTTTTGGTGACACCCGGAAGGCTGCACGCGCCGCTGCGGACCCGCTGCTGGCGGTATCGGATCACTGCCCATTGGTAACAGTGCTCGGGCTGCACTGATCCGAGCGGCGGGCTGACCTTTCGGTCGGCCCGTCACCGCACGCGGCTTATTGGAATTCGCCGCGGGATTGAGCTGCGCGCAGGTCGGCCAGCACTCGCGGATCCTGGCGGGCGACAGCCATGAGTGCGGCTTCTTCTTGAGAGCGTCTGATCTGTCCAGCCCATCCCTGTGTCGCGTGGATCAGGCGGTGGCCGATTTTGGCGGATACCCGTGCAAACAGTACCGCCGCGAAAGCGCCCAGAGCCCACAAGGCCAGCCACTCGGGAGTGAAGCCATCGGGGATCTGGTCACCGAACAGGCGCGAAGCCAGGACGACAACCGCGGCCACTATGCCGGTCAGCACGACCAGCGGAACGGCTCGCAGGCTGCGGGTCGGTCCAACCGCCTGCGACAGCGTACGGGTTCCTTCGAGCACTCGCTCGAGCCCTTCATGGGTGGTTGAGAACGTCGACATGGAGCACTCCTTGAACAGCTCGGCCTGACAAGATGTCATGCCTTCTTACCCAATCTGGGGCATTGCAACAAGAAATTCAACGTATGATTTCGAATAGTATGTATTTTTATTGGAAATAGTTTGGCCTTAAATTTCCGAACCTTGGATCTCAATCTGCTGCGGGTTTTCGACGCTGTAATGGCCGAACGCAACCTCACGCGCGCTGCCAAAAATCTTGCCATGACGCAATCCGCGGTCAGCAACTCGTTGCGCCGTCTGCGCGTCGTGGTTGGTGACGATCTGCTCGTCAGGGCTGGCTATGGGGTCGATCCCACCGCTCAGGCTTTGGCGATCTGGCCCGTTGTTCGCGAGGCTCTTGAATCGCTTCAAGCTGTGTTAGCGCCTACTTCGTTTGATCCTGCCAAGGCTGAGTGCAGTTTTGTCCTGGCCATGGCCGATGCCACTGCCACCCTGCTGATCCCCCCCCCTGATCCGCACGATCGAAGCGCTTGCACCCGGTGTTTCACTGCGTGTCCTGCCGCTCACTACACGCGACCCCCGGGCTATGCTCGAGTCCAATGAACTCGACGCCGCGATCGGTCATTTTCCAGCGGCGCTGGCGCAGATTGCGCAGCGCAGCATGCAGGAAGCCACACCACCATCCGTCAGCCACGAACGGTTGTACGATGGCCGCTACGTCTGCGTTTTGCGCCGGGACCACCCCCTGGCCACGCAAGAACTCAGCCTGGACATGTACTGCCAGGCCCACCACCTGCTGGTCAGTTTTTCAGGGCGACCTTTCGGGTTGGTCGATCAGGCGCTGGCATCGATCAAACGGCAACGGCGCATCGTGCTCACCGTGAACCAGTTCTTCACCGCCGGACAGGTGGTCGCCAACTCCGACCTGTTGACTGTCCTGCCCGAACGCTTCGTGGCATCTACCGGGATCGCCGATCGGCTCGCCATCCGCGCCTTGCCCTTTGACGTTCCGATCGTCCATGTCGATCTCGTGTGGCATCGGCGCCAGCAGCAGCGCGCCGCGCATGTCTGGCTGCGCGAACAGATCATGGCCTGTGCATCGAGGGCGTTCGATCCTCCGGACGGATCCGCAGCGCTCGCGCGCTGACACGCGGCTTCACGGCTGTGGCGGGGCGGGCAGCGGGCGCCGTGCTATTTCCGCAATTCTTTGCCGATCGACTTGTTGACGAACGCGAGGGTCGCCACTTTCTTCAAATCGACATCGCCCGGCTTGTAGAGCCCGGCTTTGACCATCTTGTCGTAGAAGTCGCGCACCCGGGCTTCGTTCATCGCACCGATTCCGCGCTCCAAAGCCTCGCCGGAGTCGACAATGCCCTGCTGTTTCATCAGCGCTACCGAACGCTCGATCTCGTCGTCGGTCAGTTCCGGGTTCTCCTTGCGCATCAGCGCGTTGGCCGCGCTGCGGTCAGCGTACATATAGTTGTACCAGCCGCGAATCGATGTCTCGACGAAGCGCCGCACCAGATCCGGGTTGCTGCGGACGGTATCGGCGCGCGCTTCGATCAGGGTGGAGTAGGTTGAAAAGCCGTGATCGGCGAGCAGGTGCACCACCGGTTTGAACTTGCCCTGGTTCTCGATGTAGATGGGCTCGGCGACCGAGTAGCCCTGCTGCACTGCGGCTTTGTTGGCGAGAAACGGCGACAGGTTGTAGTTGTATGGTCGGATCTGCTCGTCCTTGAAGCCATGCTGAACCTTGAGCCATTGCCACCAGGTGAACTGACCATCCTTGGCCACCAGCACGGTGGGCGCCTTGGCAAGCGCGGCGAAGTTTTCGTAGCCCTGGCCGGGGTGGGCGATCAGGGCCTGCGGATCCTTCTGAAACAGGGCTGCCACGACCACGGTCGGCACGCCATTTTTCACGTTGTCGAACGAATGCAGCAGGTTTCCGGTCATCAGGAACTGGATCTTGCCAGCCGCCAGCAAGGGGCGGTTGTTGACCTGCGGCCCGCCTTGCTGGATGGTCACCTCGAGGCCGGCCTTGCGGTAGCTGCCATCGGCCAGCGCCTGATAAAAGCCGCCATGGGCGGCCTGGGCCTTCCAGTTGGTAGCGAAGACCACCTTGTCCTGGGCGTGCGCGACGGGCGTGCCCAGTGCGGCAATGACGACGCAGAGCGTCGGGAGTAAAGCGTTCAGGGGCGATGACATCGGGGATCCTCCAGGAAGACTGCAGCAGGGCCGCCTGTGCCGGCGGTTGCGGTCATTGTTCTGAATCATGCCAGCGACTCAGCAGAATGTGCGAGAGGCGATTGAAGATCCCGAATATCGCCACGCCTGTCAGCGAGACCAGAACGAGGGCTGCGAACATCTTGGGTGTTTCGGTGCGAAAGCTGGCCTCCAGTATTCGCGAGGCCAGCCCGGTTTCGCGTCCGGCTGCGCCGGCAGTGAATTCGGCCACCACCGCGCCAATCAGCGACAGGCCGCCGGCGATCTTCAGCCCGCCGACAAAATAGGGCAGCGCCGTGGGCACCAGCAGCAGGCGCAGGCGTTGCCAGGCGCTGGCGCGATACAGTGTGAACAGGTCGCGCAGATTCGCGTCCGCCGAGCGCAGACCGATCACCGTGTTCGACAGGATCGGGAAAAAGGCGACGATCCAGGCGCACAGCAGCAGCGCAGCCGTGGTGCTGTCGACGTAGATCAGGATGAGTGGCGCGATCGCCACGATGGGAGTCACCTGAAGCACGATCGCGAACGGCAGGAACGAGCGCTCCACCCAGGGCGACAGCGCGAACAGACTGGCCAAGCACACGCCGCTGATCACCGAGAGCGCCAGTGCGCCGAAGGTGATGCGGACCGTGTACCACCAGGCTGGCGCGAGCGATTCGAAGTTCTGCGCCAGGGTGACGAGAATCAGGCTGGGTGCGGGCAGAATGTAGTGCGGTATCTGAGCGCCGCGCACCAAGGCTTCCCAGGCGAGCAAAGCGCCAGCAAAGACGAGCCACGGCAGCAGTCGAGCCATCGCGTCAATCCTTGCCGGCTGCCGAGCGGCGCAGAGCCTGCGACACGCGCGCACTGCGCTGTGCGAAGTCCGCGCTGGTGCGCCAGTCTTCATTGCGAGGGCCGTCGCGCTGGTGATCGCGTTGGTTGTCGATCACCTCGGCAATCCGGCCGGGCCGCGCGCTCATCACCACAACGCGGCTGGCCAGGGTCACCGCTTCGAACACGCTGTGGGTGACGAACACCACGGTGAGCTGCTGTGCGCGCCACCATTGCAGCAGGTCTTCGTTCAGGCGGATGCGGGTCAATTCGTCAAGCGCTGCGAAGGGCTCGTCCATCAGCAGCACGCGCGGCGCGGCGATTAGCGCGCGCGCGATCGACACCCGCATCTTCATGCCGCCGGAGAGCTCGCGCGGATAGGCTGACTCGAAACCGTGCAATCCGACTGCGGCCAGTTGCGCGCTCACTTCGGGCAGTGCCTGCTGGCGCGATCGGCCGGCCAGGCGCAGGGGCAGCCAGACATTGTCGGACACGGTGGACCACGGCATCAGTGTGGGCTCCTGGAAAACGAAGCCCACCGGCGGCAGGCCCGCGCGCGCCGGGCCGGCGCTCACGACGACCCGGCCCGAACTGGGCTGGTCGAGCCCGGCCATCATCCGCAGCAGAGTGCTCTTGCCGCAACCCGAGGGTCCCAGCAGTGCGACGAAATCGCCCGCGGGGATCGTCAGCGAGACTTCGGACAGGGCCTGCGTGCCGGATTCGAAGCGCCTGCTGACCTGTTCGATGCTGATGACGGGAGAGCTCACGGCGGCAAGCCTACCACCGAGTGTCCGTCCCTATAATCGAGGCAGATCCCAAACGCAGACAACCCCGTGCCGCTGCCCCGAGAACCCAGGATTCAGCGCCGCAGGGCGCATCCGGAGCGCTATGAGCGGGTGACCGGCGTGGCCCGCGGCGCACTCGATCCGGCCAACGCCAACAACCCGCTCGCGCAGGCAGACGCCGGCAACGCGCTGCATCTGCGCGAGGGCTACACCATCGTGTGGTCGGGCTGGGATCCGGACGCCCCGAAGGCCGGTAACGGCATGAGCATCCGGGTGCCGGTGGCCACCCGTGACGGCCAGCCGCGATCTGGTTTCATTCCTGCGCCATGCCAGGCCTTCCGCACCAACACGCAGCATGAAGATCATCTCTATCCGGAAAACCGCTTTCCGTTCTCGGCGGCGCGCTCGAGCGACCCCCTCACCGGCCGAGCAGGCGCGCTGCTGCGCGGCGACGGGTTCGATCCGCTGCTGATCGACGTCAACACCTCGACCGAGTATTGGCAGAAGGGCGCCTCGCTGCTGCACACCGCAGCCTTGGCGGCCGTGATCTTGATCTGCCGGCAGGTGCACGTGTCTACCTGATCGCCGGCACTCAACAGGGCGGACGGGCGGGTCTCACGCCGGCACGCGGGGCCTGTGCCAACGAGCGCAATCCGCACAATCCAGCGCCTGCTTTGCGAGCCCTGCTGGCGGCTCTCGACGCCTGGGTGGAGAAGGGCGCGGCGGCGCCGGCCTCGCGGGTGCCCAGTTTGCGCGGGGGCTCGCTGGTGGCCCCGGACAACGCCGGTTTTCCGGCCATTCC